>JBPEXS010000389.1:0-5519 GCA_052031325.1 Thalassolituus sp.
TGCAGGATGTTCTGCTGAGTCACAGCGATCAGTTTGCTGATGCCTTCACCCAGAAGCTGATGATCTACGCCCTGGGGCGCGGACTGGAAGCCCCGGATATGCCCTCGGTACGCCGTATTGCCGCAGCCGCTGCAGACGACGATTACCGCATACAGACCATTATTCTCGGCATCATTCAGAGTGACGCCTTCAACCTCAGGAGGTCTGCAGGATATGAAACAGCGGCCAATTAACCGACGCAGCTTTCTGCGTGGTGCGGGCATGGCCATCAGCCTGCCATTTATGGAATCTCTGGTGCCGGTGGCCTGGGGGAGCAACCCTGACCCTGTGCGCCCCAAACGTCTGAGTGTGTTTTACATGCCCAACGGACTGCGCATGCCGGAATACACCCCGACGGTTGCAGGTAGTGGCTATGAAATGACTCCGATCCTTAAACCGATAGAGGCCTACCGCGAGCGGTTTACGGTCATCAGTGGCCTCGCGCATTACAACGCTCTGGCGCTGGGTGATGGGCCGGGCAGTCATGGTCGCAGTTGCGCAGCCTATCTTACAGGGGCACACCCCAAGCGCACTGAAGGTGCCGATATCTGGTGTGGCATCTCCATGGATCAGGTGATTGCCAATCACATTGGCCATGAGACGCAGCTGGGCTCGCTGGAGCTGGGGATTGAGCCGCCGAGCCTGCTCGGCAGCTGTGATGTGGGTTACAGCTGCACCTACACCAACACCCTGAGCTGGCGCAGCCCGACGTCACCACTCCCGGTCAGCGTAAAACCGCTGGATGTGTTCGAGCGTCTGTTCGGTGATGCCTCCGCCACCGATGAAAGCAGCCGTCAGGCACGGCTTGCACGACAGGCCAGTATTCTTGATTACGTGCTCACCGATGCCCGCCGTCTGTCGGATGGTATGGGCGCCAATGACCGGCGCAAGCTGGATGAATACATGACGTCGGTACGCGACGTTGAGCGACGCATCCAGAAGGCGGCTGCACAGAACATCCATATCGACACGTCGGATCTGAGTCTGCCTGCGGGTATTCCGGATGATTTTGAAGAACATGTACACCTGATGGTGGATCTGCAGATCCTTGCCCTGCAGACCGATATGACCCGTGTGACCACCTTTATGCTGGGTCGTGAAATCAGCAACCGCACCTACCCGCAACTGGGTGTGCCCGATGCTCACCACAGCCTCAGTCATCACGGTGGCGACCCGGAGAAAATCGCCAAGCTGATTAAGATCAATCAATTTCACATGGGCCAGTTTGCCTACCTGCTGGAGCGCATGAGTACTACGCCGGATGGCGGTGACCGCAGCCTGCTGGATAACACTCTGGTGTTTGGTGGTGCCAGCCTGGGTGAGCCGAACGAGCATGACAATATGAACCTCCCGGCGATTGTTACCGGGGGCGGTCTGCAGGGTGGTCGTCATATCGTCATGCCGGAGCACACGCCTATGTGCAACCTGCAGCTGTCACTGATGCATGAGATGGGCGTACCGGCGGCCAGTTTTGGCGACAGCACCCGTGCGCTGTATGAACTCACCGAAACCACATCACAGGTCGGATAATGAACGGACTCAGAACTTTTATGCTGCCGTGTCTGCTGTTGCCCCTACTGGGCAGCTTTGCTCCCCCGGCACTCGCACAACCTGAACTCCTCAAGGCGGTGCAGTCAGGCAACATCCGTAAAGCAGAAAGCCTGCTCAATCAGGGCGCAGATCCGGATATGCGGCTCGCAGATGGTTCAAGCCTGCTCAGCTGGGCCGTGGACAGTCAGGACAACCGCATGACCGCCCTACTGCTCAGCCGCGGCGCTTCAGCAGATCCACTGGAATCGGATATTCAGGGCTTTACGCCGCTGATCGTCGCCTGCCAACGAGGCAATGCCGACATCGTGATGCAGCTGCTTGACCGTGACATCGACGTTAATCGCTCAACGGAATCAGGCGTTTCACCGCTGGCCCTGTGTGCCGCCAACAGTACGACCGACGTGGTGGCGCAACTGCTGCAGCGTGGTGCTGTAGTGGATGCGGCCAATCGTGAAGGCCAGACCCCCCTGATGTGGGCTGCGGCACACGGGCGCACAGAGAATGCCCTCTTGCTGATTCAGCATGGGGCGGATGTGAACCGGGTGACTCAGAAAGACTGGTCGCCGCTCTTCTTTGCCCTGCAAAGCCGCAACCCCGGCACACCGGAAGCCCTGCTTGATCAGGGTGCAGATGTCACGCAGGTCACCAATGACGGGACCAGCGTGGTGCAGATGGCCATGTATCAGAAGCAGTTTAACTTCGCTGGCCTGATGATCGCTCAGGGTGTTGATATGCAGGCCTTTGACCGTAACGGCAACCAGCTGCTGCACGTCGCCGTTCTGGAGAATCAGCCAGCACTGGTTAAGCAATTACTGGCTGCGGGTGCGGACCCGGACACCATGACGGGCGAGTCACAGGTGGTGTGGCGCTATGAAGTGAATTTCACCAGTGCACCTTACATCGTTCACCCTAAACCGCCCCTGTTGCTGGCGGCGGAACAGGGTTCCGCTGAAATGATGCAGTTACTGGCCGATGCCGGCGCATCGACAGACTTCCGCAGTGCAGAGGGTAACAACGTGCTGCTGGCGGCTGCGCAGTCGAATCCTGCAGCGCTGAATGTCGCCCTGGAGCTGCAGCCGGATGCGAATGCACGTAACAACAACGGCCAGACCGCCCTGCACCGACTGCTCAATATAGGGACAGATTCCGACACCACGCACGCAGATATCGTCGCCATGTTTCACCTGCTGAAAGATCATGGTGCCGATGCCGGGCTTGCGGATAACGACGGCCAGTCTCCGGCTGACCTGATTGCCAGGAATGATTTCCGCGCCAAGGAGGATTTTGTCGATATCTTCAAGCCCTGACCGGGCGTGCATCCGGGCATTGTGCTGCTGGATGAATCAGTCCGTTTTGCGGTGCAGAGCAGACATTTTCTTGTCCCAGGAACCTGGAGGATGATCTGATATCTTAAAATCGCATGCGCCGGGAGCGCAGATTGACAGTCCCAGACAATCCGTCAGTTGCCAGATTTTCTGTACTCACTGAACATAATGTAAACATAAGCAGACTCATAATCAGAATCGGAGCCCGGCAGATTGATTGTCATACAGGGCAAACACTGCAATGAGAATCCAAGGAATCCTTCATGACCTTCAACAAAATCCGCCGTACCTTCACTTCCGCACTACTCATGACCGCTGCTGCGATCAGCGCTCACATCAGCCTGGTCAGTGCTGCTGAGTCTTCTGACCCTGAAGCCATCATTCACGAACGTCAGGAAGGCTTCAAAAACATGGGCAGCAATCTGAAAAGCATGCGTTTTGAACTGCGCGCCGATCAGCCCGATTACCCGGCAATACTGAAAGCGGCCACCAATATCCATACCGAAGCGCTGAAAATTGGCGACTGGTTCCCTGCAGGCACCAGTAATGACGATTTCAATACAGATGCCCTTCCGTACATCTGGAAGAACCAGGCCAAATTCAACGCCATGGCTGACGATCTGGTGAAAGCCTCTGAGGCCATGATGTCCGCAGCATCTTCAGCCTCCGCCACAGAGCAACAGATGCTGGCCATTAAAGATGCCTGCTCAGCGTGTCATCGCAGCTTCCGTGCTGATTAAGGTTTACGCTTACCTATGAATTCCGCCAATAGCTTTCAGGTCTGGGATCTGCCGTTGCGATTGTGCCACTGGTCCATGGCGGTTCTTGTCCCTGTGCTCTGGTGGACGGCTGAAAATCATCAGCTGACCTACCATCGCTACGCAGGATATACGCTGATGGGCGTACTGGCATTCCGCGTATACTGGGGCTTTTTCGGATCACATACGGCACGTTTCACCCAGTTTGTCCGCTCACCCGCCGCCGCGCTGTCGTATGCAAAACAGATGATAAAGGGCAATGAGCCTGCCGTAACAGGCCACAACCCGCTGGGTGGCTACAGCGTTCTGCTGTTACTGGGTCTGCTGGTCACCCAGGTAGTGACGGGGCTTTTTGCCATCGATGTCGACGGCTTTGATGGCGGGCCCCTCGCCGACTACATCGATTATGACCTGAGCCGCACCCTTGCAGAGCTGCACGAGCTATTCTTCAATCTTGTTGTGGCAGCCATCGTTCTGCACCTGCTGGCGATCCTGCTGCACCGGATTAAAGGTCACAACCTTGTGCCCGCCATGATTCATGGCAAAACGCAGGCAGCTACACAGGCAGCAACACAGGCACCAACACAGGAAATAAACGCCTTTCCCGTCTACGCTTACCTGCAGACCCGTTTTGCCGTCGGGGTCATTCTGGCAGGGATGCTTGTCTGGGCAGTGATCAGCGCCTCCCCTTACTGATTTCCAGACATCTGTTTAAGACCACCGGTTTTCCGGTGGGCACCCTTGTCCTTTTCCATTAAAATCGCGGCACTTCAGAAGCAACACCGGGAATACAGGGCACTTATGTTTGTTATTGGGCAGCGTTGGATCAGCGAAGCAGAGACTGAATTAGGCCTCGGACTGATTCAGAACGTCGATTTCCGCGTCGTGGAAGTCTTCTTTCCCGCACTGGATGAAGTGCGCAGTTACGCCATCAAGAACTCCCCCCTGACCCGGGTCACCTTTGCGGAAGGTGACATAGTGCCGCTGCATGACGGATCGGTCATGACCATCACTGAAGTCGATGAGATCGATGACATTTATTACTACGGCGATGGTGAGCGGGTTGTGCCTGAAATTCACCTCAGTGGTGCCATTCAGCTGAATTCGCCCTCTGACCGATTGTTCACCGGCCAGCTCGACAACAACAACCTTTTTGAATTGCGTCAGATCGCTTTCCGCCAACTGGCAGAGCTGCGCCAACGTCCTTATTACGGCCTGCTTGGTGCCCGCACCAGCCTGTTGCCACACCAGCTGCACATTGCGGCCCAGGTAACCCAGGATACTTTGCCGCGCGTGCTGCTCGCAGATGAAGTGGGTATGGGTAAAACCATCGAAGCCGGTCTTATTCTGCATCGCCTGCTCAGGCTGCAGCGCATTCAGCGTGTGCTGATTCTGGTGCCGGATCATCTGGTGCACCAGTGGCTGGTTGAGATGATCCGTCGTTTCAACCTCTATTTCAGTGTGGTAACTGAACAGGATCTGATTGAAGATGAACAGGCACTGTCATCCGGACAACTGTTTATCTGCCCCATGTCCCTGGCGGTTTCCGATATCGCGACGGCTGAAATTCTGTCTGAAGACTGGGATGTACTGGTCGTCGATGAAGCGCATCACCTGAACTGGTCTCCGGATCATCAGGACGAAGCCTACCGACTGGTCGAGACGCTCTCGATGATCGTACCTTCTGTTCTGTTGCTGACTGCAACCCCAGAACAGCTTGGTATTGAAGGGCATTTCGCCCGTCTGCGCCTGCTCGATCCGGTGCGCTATTCATCACTCGATGAGTTTCTGGGTGAACAACAGGCCTATCAGCCCATTGCTGAGCTGGCTGGCGTTATCAATGAAG
>JBPEXS010000039.1:0-3895 GCA_052031325.1 Thalassolituus sp.
AAGGGGTGTTGGTATCTGCCATTTCCGGAGAGCAGATACCAGGCTCTGGTTAAAAATGGTTAAGGACCTGTTGCCAGGTCCTTGCCTCCCCTAAGACTTCCTGACAGAGAAGAGGCGGTGGAGTGCAATCGTTAGCGGAGCCTACCTCAGAAGAAGCCCAGCGGACTGGTGCTGTAGCTGACCAGCAGGTTTTTGGTCTGCTGATAATGCTCCAGTGCCATCTTGTGGGTTTCACGGCCAATACCGGACTTCTTGTAACCACCGAACGCTGCGTGAGCCGGGTAGGCGTGATAACAGTTGGTCCAGACACGACCGGCCTGAATACTACGGCCCATGCGGTACGCGCGGTTCATGTCACGGGTCCAGACACCGGCACCGAGACCGAATTCGGTGTCG
Source organism: Thalassolituus sp. (assembly GCA_052031325.1). Lineage (GTDB taxonomy): Bacteria > Pseudomonadota > Gammaproteobacteria > Pseudomonadales > Oceanobacteraceae > Thalassolituus. Next base: position 397 of record JBPEXS010000039.1, read on the forward strand.
TTAGCGATGGCCAGCGCTTCGGCTTCGTCTTTAAAGGTGGTGACGCTGATCACAGGACCAAAGATCTCTTCCTGGAACACGCGCATCTTGTTGTGGCCTTTCAGTACGGTCGGCTTGATGTAGTAACCGGTTTCGAAGCCCGGCAGAGACTCAGCTTCACCGCCCAGCAATACTTCAGCACCTTCCTGACGACCAATCTCGAGGTAGCTCATGATGCGGTCGTACTGTTCTTTCGACGCCTGAGCACCGACCTGAACATCCGTATCCAGCGGGTTGCCGCGCTTGATGGCCTGAGCACGCTCAATCACTTTGGCGATGAATTCGTCGTACATGCTTTCCTGAACCAGAGCACGGGACGGACAGGTACAGACTTCGCCCTGGTTGAAGAACGCCAGAACCATGCCTTCTACGGCTTTGCTGAGGAAGTCATCTTCGTGGGACATCACATCTTCGAAGTAGACGTTCGGTGACTTACCGCCCAGTTCCACAGTGCTTGGAATCAGCGTGTCTGCCGCGCAACGCAGGATGTGCTGGCCAACCGGAGTCGAGCCAGTGAATGCCAGTTTGGCGATGCGTTTGCTGGTGGCCAGCGCCTGACCGGCTTCTTCACCCAGGCCATTCACGATGTTCACCACACCGGCTGGCAGCAGGTCACCGATGAGTTCCATCAGTACCAGAATGGACGCAGGCGTCTGTTCGGCAGGCTTCATCACCACACAGTTACCGGCGGCAAGGGCAGGGCCCAGCTTCCAGGCGGCCATCAGAATCGGGAAGTTCCACGGAATGATCTGACCAACCACGCCCAGCGGTTCGTGGATGTGGTAAGACACCGTGGTCTCATCCAGTTCGGCCATGCTGCCTTCCTGCGCACGCAGACAGCCTGCAAAGTAGCGGAAGTGGTCGACCGCCAGCGGAATATCAGCCGCCAGGGTTTCACGCACGGCTTTACCGTTATCCCAGGTTTCTGCCACGGCCAGCATTTCGAGGTTCTGCTCGATGCGGTCGGCGATTTTCAGGAGGATGTTAGAGCGCTCAGCGACTGAGGTCTTACCCCAGGCCGGAGCGGCAGCATGCGCTGCATCCAGCGCTTTTTCGATATCGGCGGCATCCGACTGAGCCACCTGACAGAAAACTTCACCGTTAACCGGGCTGACGTTGCCCATATAACGACCATTCACCGGGGCGACGAACTCGCCACCAATGTAGTTACCGTATTGTTGTTTGAACGAGACGACAGCACCTGGCTGTCCGGGATCGGCATAAATCATAGGACTCTCCATTCTTTTTGTTATCGGCGAGCGACGCTTCGGCGTAGCACCGGTTGTCAATACTTAGCCTATGTGTTGTATTAAAAGGCAGCTTGCACGACAGTCCTGAAAACTGTTCCCTGAATCCTGATCTTTGCGACGGGTAGGACATGACAACAACAAAAACGCTGTCCACACTGGCCGGAATGCACCGCGACAAGGTTGCTCCCGGCAAACTGATAGAAAACCGCACGGTATACGCCTCAGATCTGGCGGAGCTGTCGGTCTATGACACCTATGAATCCGCCAAACGTGTGCTTTTGGAGGCTGATGAACTGCTGTACTGCGGCATGATGACCGGCCGCAAAATCATGTACGGCAAAGGGGGGTATTCCACAGAATTCCTGCCGCACGAATCCTTTGTGATAGCGCCTCACAGCTATGTCGAAATCGACTTTCCCGAAGCCACGCAGGACACCCCGACCACCTGTATGACGCTGGAAATCCCCCGTGAAGCGCTGAAAAAGCTCACAGACCAGTTCAACCTGCAGAACGCCATACCGAAAGAGCTGGGTGAATGGTCGCCGGATGTAAACCAGATGCACCTGACGCACACAGAAGCCACCCAGCAACTGCTGGAGCGCATCGTCCATAGCTTTGTCTGCAAAGAAGATGACCGCGATCTGGTGCTGAATTTCGGTGTGAACGAACTGGTCGCGCGCATGCTGCGCCATGAAAGCCGCAGCTTTCTGCTGAATTGTGTCAGCGAAGACCCGACCAAAACTGGCCTGACTCACGCGGTAGCCCATATTGAAGCCAACCTGAATCAGCCATTAGACGTTGACCGCCTGACCAGACTTGCCTGTATGTCCCGCTCTAAGCTGTACAGCCAGTTCCGCAACACGCTTGGGTGCAGCCCGGTGGAATTTCAGCAGCGTCGCCGTTTAGAAAAAGCCTGCAGCATGATGCGCAGCGGCACACATTCCATCACTAACGTCAGTTACGAACTTGGCTTCTCTAACCCAAGCCATTTCTCACGCCGTTTCCATCAGATGTATGGCATGACGCCGAGAGAGTTTGCCGCTCAGTTTCATTGAAACTCAGACCGTACCGCCACAGACAGCAGAAATGAAAACGGCGCCAGTAGGCGCCGCTTTTTATTTAAGACCCAAAGTCTTATTTAACCGCAGTCAGAACCACTGGTTTTTCTACAACGGCTTTTTTCTTACCGCGAACCAACAGCTGAGCAGGCAGGGATACCAGCAGCAGCAGCGGGTAACCGATAAAAGGGAACAACAGAATAGCAACAGCGCTGATCAGAACCACAGATGCAGCGGTCGCCAGCATTTCACCGATAGCACCCATACCGGTTACTAACGGAATCGCAATCATCGCCACAACGGCAACGAATAACAGAATTTCTTTCGGGAGGTTCTGATTGGTATTGGTGTTTTTGCTCATGCGTCGGGCTTCCTGCAGTGAGTATTTTTGTTATTAGGGCTGCAACCGCACGTCTCCCTGCGGTTGGAGTAAGTGTAGCCCGCTTGTAACAATCTGCGTCGGTTTGTAAGACAGTGGCCTGAAATGATCACTGACGGGAATCTTTGGGAGTGCAGAGCAGGTCAGTGGCTTGCGAATACAGCAGAACAAGCTGCTTGCTCGTGGCCTGATAAGTTCAGAGTAAAGCAAGAAGGGTGTCAGTAAGACCAGAGCGCCAGTTCAGAAACAGAAACGGCGCCAGAAGGCGCCGTTCATGCTGCAATCAATCCCGAACAACGATTCCGGGGCACTGCAGAACTTCTGTTTACTAAATATGGCGTTTGGATCAAACAGGTCCTGAGCAAAGGCTCTCAGGTAGCGAGGCTACTCGAATAACTTGTGGCTGCCCTGGACGGCAGTAATGAAGCGAGCTCTGATGAATAAACCCTGGTTCGATGACGCTATTCACGGACTCAAATGAAAAAGGCCCGTCCATTGCTGAACGGGCCTTTCGGTATTCGTGGTGCCCAGAAGCGGACAAAACGGTAGGAAAGCCGTTTTGCACAACCATAGGTTGCCCGCAGGGTTACGGCCATGGACGGCCGTAATGAATCGAACCCTGGTTCGATGACGCGACTCCCGGCCGCAAATAAAAAAGGCCCGTCCATTGCTGAACGGGCCTTTCGGTATTCGTGGTGCCCAGACGCGGAATCGAACCACGGACACGAGGATTTTCAATCCTCTGCTCTACCAACTGAGCTATCTGGGCGCTG
>JBPEXS010000390.1:0-1656 GCA_052031325.1 Thalassolituus sp.
ATAAATACTTTGAAAACCTGACGTTTAACCAACTGTCATTTATTGAGATGGATGCCTTATCAGAAGAATACGAGGTTGAGCTTTCTGACCTCACAACAGACACCATTCCCGATGGTTGCGAGGTGACCTTCTGGGTGGTCAGTGAGATTCAGGGGACAATCAGTTCAGATTTTGCCGGTGGCGACTTTGTGCTGAATCTGATTTCTGATCCTGTGTCTGTGATTTACCGGCAATAAGGGGTTCTGAAGGTTTTTAAAAGGGCTGACTACAAAACTGTCCGGGGCGGGGATTAAGTGAAAGATAGCCCATAGCTATCATATCTATAATATCAATTAATTTTAAATAACAATGATTCTCACCTAATCTGAACTTAACAGATCAGATTACGAGGAGAATCCTCATGACCAAGACTCTCAGCTTTGCCATTATGCACTTCAGCATTGCCTTCACCGTGGCTTACCTGCTCAGCGGCAGCTTTATTGTCGGTGGTGCAATTGCCATTGTGGAACCTGCCCTCAACACCTTGGGGTATTACTTCCATGAGAAGTTCTGGCAGAAAAGTCAGTTCCGAAAGGATGCGAGAAAGGTTGCCAGAGAGGTTAACAGCCCCGCTCTGACCGCATGACGTAAACAGGGATTCACCATAAAAAAGCCCCGACAAACAACAGAGTTCGTCGGGGCTTTTTCGTTACAGGCTTACACTCTGCTGCCTCGTCAGGCGCAGAGGTCATACAGCTCTTTCAACAGAGTTGAAGTCTCATTCCAGCTGATGCAGGCATCGGTAATCGATTGGCCGTACACCAGCGGTACGCTGCCATCGTTCTGACGACCCGCCTCAAGGAAGCTCTCCAGCATTATTCCCAGAATGCCGTTATTGCCTACTGTGCGCTGGGCGACCACTTCACGCGCGATGGGCATCTGGCGGTCGTGCTGTTTGCAGGCATTGGCGTGGCTGCAGTCCACCAGCACTTTCTGATGACAGTCTGCGGCAGCCAGTTCGTTCAGAGCTGCTGAGATGGAAGCCTCATCATAGTTGGTCAGGCCATGCCCACCGCGCAACACCAGGTGTGTGTCCGGGTTTCCGGGAGTATCCAGCATCACCATCTGGCCATCGGCGTTCACGCCCAGGGTGTGGTGACTGTGACGCGCCGCCATCATGGCGTTAATGGCATTCGCCGCAGAGCCATCGGTGCTGTTTTTGATGCCCACAGGCATGGGCAGGTAGCTAACCATCTCGCGGTGCGTCTGCGATTCCGCCGTGCGTGCGCCGATAGCCGTCCAGCTGACCAGATCATCCAGGTACTGCATGACCAGTGGGTTCAGGCCTTCATTGGCGATGGGCAGCCCCATCTGCGCGAGACGCAACATGACCCGACGTGAGCGCTCAATGCCCTGTCCCATATCGCCTTTACCGTTACGCTGTGGGTCGTATGCCAGACCTTTCCAGCCGACATTGGTACGGGGTTTTTCAACATACGCACGCATCACCAGCAGCATGCGGTCTGACACCTGTTCGTTCAGTGCCGCCAGCTTCTCTCCGTACTCCAGTACGGCGTCTTCATCATGCACCGAGCACGGCCCGGTGATCACCAGCAGGCGGTCATCGCGGCCGTTCAGTACGTCACGAATCTGTTGGCGTTGCTGTTCAATCTGGCG
>JBPEXS010000391.1:0-7098 GCA_052031325.1 Thalassolituus sp.
GGGTAGGCCTGAGCGCCCGCAGACAGAACCTGTTTCACATCCGGGGCATCATTAACGATGAAATAGCGCTTACCCGGAATGCGGAAAGTGCCGCTTTTCATGCGGTAACTGTTGGCGAAGAAGACGTTCAGCCAGGAGCGGGTAAAGGCGCGGAAGCGCCCGAACAGATTCGGGCGATGGCTGCGTGGATCCGGGAAGGGGGGGGTGTAACCGGCAGCGCCCTCGTGCGGGCAGGGCTTAGGTTCAGGTCGGGTCATGATTCCTGGTAGGTCCGGATGCTGTCCAGCAGGCTGTCAGGGCCTGCAGTCATCCGGAAGAAATCGTAATTTGCCGGGTAGTCACTGGCCATCAGGTACTGGAAGTGCACTCTGAGTTTGTTTTTACGGATGATACGCCGGTACTTGGTTTCATCAAACAGGGTATGGAACTTAGGAGAGCGCAGCTGACTGACTAACTGATCAGATTCAGGCTTAAGCCGGAAGAAAGGAAAACAGACACCATCCGCTGGAGATGAATAGTCCACATGCACGACCGGCAGAGTGTCGCAGATCTCCGGGAAGGTCGGGTACCAGGCGGTCGTCCAGAGCAGGGCCGGACTGACCTGTGCCAGAGTCACCACCGACAGCTGGCGGCCTTTAAACGCCGGGCGCGAGGCCAGCTCAACCAGCAACATATTGATCAGCGATGTGCCGAAACAGTGATTGACCAGCATGGCTTCGTCATAATCGTCGTAGCGCAGCTGGGCCTCAATGATGTCGGCCATCTCGGTCATGCGGACCTTAAACAGGTCGGGCTCATGGCCGATTTTGTAATTGAAATTAAACGACCTGAGTAACCAGAGCAGGTTATAGCGCCGGTTCAGACGGATAAAAATCAGGCTCAGCGCGACCACAATCAGAGCAAATGACAGAGGTCCCATCACCTGAATCAGGGTCAGAAAGCCGGAAAACAGAATGACAAGGATGGGAATGATAAAGGACAGATAGCCCAGCATCAGTGAGTTGTACATGTTCTTGGCGTGCTTGCGGCAACGCAGACGGAAACCTTCCTGCCAGTACCAGGGCACCGCTTTCAGCACGTCGCCAAGTACCCCGGCGAAAGGCTTTTTCATAAAGTCAGAGACAATATCGTCCCAGCTCAGAAACTGATACACCGTCTCAGTGACACTGTCATTTTCGGTGAAACGGATATTCAGCTGATTGCGCAGGGCTTCTTCGGTTTCTATGCGGTAGTTCACGCCTTCGGCGTGCTGCTGTTTCTCCGCCTGGTCGCGGTAGAGAGATATATAGTGTTTGGCGCCGCGGGGGTCGAACCCGTGAAGGTAAAATAACCGGCGTTTTCTGATTGTCATCCTGCGGTCTCCGGCCAGCAATACTGAGAAAACATACTCAGTTCAATGATCTTATGTGACACCACTTGTGGTTGCGAGGCTGACCGCTGTTTTCAGCTTACAATCTGGACGCAATGCCCTGAAAAATCAGGCGTTCCTCTGAGCCATTCTTTGCCAATCTGCGTAGGTGAACTAGACTTTTTTATAGACTGCTTCAGGGTTCCCGGCTGCCAATAACCACAGGAGATTGCTATGAAGTCCGCAGTGTCCAGGGTCGGCAAAACCCTGTCGGGTATCGGCTTAATGATGCTCAGCCCGTTTCTCAGCGCAGTTCTCAACGCAGAAACCATTACGTTGACACTGACTGATCCGCAGGGTGATTTATTGCCAGATGCGGTGGTGTTCCTGCCTGAAACCCGCGCCGCCAGCCCTGCTCAGACCCGGGTGATGGATCAGATCGATAAACGTTTTGTCCCGCACGTGCTTGTAGCGCGTGCCGGAGACAAAGTGCTGTTTCCTAACAGCGACAACATCCGCCATCACGTCTATTCCTTCTCTGAAGCCAAGCCCTTTGAACTGAAACTCTACAGTGGCAAGCCTGAAGCGCCAGTGAGTTTTGATCAGCCGGGGCTGGTCGTGCTGGGCTGCAATATTCACGACAGCATGCTGGGCTACATACTGGTGACGGAGGCCGGGGTCTTTGGCGTCACCGATGCCAGAGGGCAGGTCACCCTGAAGGTCCCTGACGGCGTCGATAAGCTGCATATCTGGCACGAGCGCTATTCCACACGGCAGTCAGCAGTGATGGGGGTATCACTGACTCAGCTCAGAGCCAGTCAATGGCGGATGCAGGTGCCACTGGCTATCGCCGCCAGTCCAGCCAGCGTATCCGCGCCCGGTAATGGCCTGGGTAACCGGATGAGGAACTGACTGAAGTGAGGCTGTATTCTGCTCTGAGCCTGCGCAGTCAGATTCTCGCACTGACGGTCGCCCTGGTCGCCGGTACCCTGTTTGCCGTCCTGATGACGATTCTGCTGCGCAGTGATGAAGCGCTGCGTAATTCGGTGAATGCCAGTATTGATGACGCGACAGAGTCACTGTCACGGGTGATTCACTACCGCCAGGAACTGCTGATCAACAGCGCCGGTGTGCTGGTCTCTGATTTTGGTTTTAAGCAGGCGGTGGCAACCGGTGATGCGGCCACCGTCGAGAGCATGCTCAGTAATCATGGCCAGCGCATCAGTGCGGATGTCATGTTTATTCTGGATCTGGAGGGGGATGTACTGGTTGCCACCCATGGGGATGTACCTGCGGGTCAGTCCTTTCCATACCCTGAGATTGTCCGTGGTGCGGTCCAGGGACAGGAGCACGTGGGCTTTCTGACCCTGGGGGAGCATCTCTACCAGATGGTGCTGATGCCGCTGCGCACCCCACGCATCAGTGCGGTGGCGGGGATTGGTTTCCGCATCGGTGCCGCCGATATCCGCGAAGTGCTGCCAGAAGCTCATATTCACGTAACCTTTGTTGCTCATCGCAGTGATCAGCCTGACCTGTTGCTTTCTACCTTGCCCGATCAGGACGAGGCGGGTATTGCCGTCGGTTCACCGGGTTATCTGGAAACCCTGCTGCGCCTGCCGTTCAGCGGCCAGCAGAAGTACCTGAGTCGTCATCTGGACGGCAGTGCCGGTGTATCCAGTGAGCTGGATGTCATTATTTCGGATGACCTGACCGGCTTCTATTCCAGTTATGAGCAGACGCGTAATCAGATTCTGTTGCTGGCGGCCTTGTTTATCCTGCTGGCCGTATTGGGCAGCTCGTATATCGCCCGGCGTCTGACCCGGCCACTGGCTCAGCTGGCGCATGCGACACGCGGTTTTGCGCAGGGGCATTTTGCTCTGCCAGCCATTCGCGCCACCAATTCGGAAGTCAGTCGTCTGTTGCAGGCGTTCAGCCTGATGTCGACGGAACTGAATGAACGCGAAGAACGCATCATTTATCACGCAACCCACGATTCGCTGACCGGCGCGATGAACCGTGACGCCGTAACAAATCTGATCGAAAACATGGTGGCCAGTGAGACCGCTTTCCTGCTGATCGGGGTTCAGATTTCAGGGTTGAAAAGTATTAATGAAAACCTAGGCCTGGAAGCGGGCGACCTGTGTCTGCGTCAGTTTGCTGACCGCCTGCGGGATAACTCGAATCAGGATTTTCTAGCCCGGCAGTCCGCGGATGAACTGGCGCTGATCATACCTATGGGTGACGACAGCAGTGATGACACCCGCGATATGATCGTGAATGCCGTCACCAAACGTCTGGCCAGGCCGATGCAGGTCAATGACATTGGTATTAACCCGGACTTCTATACGGCGGTGATCAGTTACCCGCAGCAGGCCAGCGACGCACGGCAGATGTGGCGGCGATTCAGCATCGCGCTTGAGCATGCGATCTCACGCAACCAGCGGGTGTATCTGTACGAAGACGGGCTGGATCAGGCACATATCCGCAAAACTCGGATTCTGCGCGACCTGAAACAGGTGCTGTCGGACAACGACGGTCAGCTGAAATTGTATTACCAACCGAAAATGGATCTGCGCACGGGCCAGATCACCAAGGCTGAGGCACTGATCCGCTGGCATCACCCGGAGCTGGGCTTTATCCCACCGGATTACTTTATTGAACTGGCCGAACAGACGGGGCTTATCCGTCAGGTCACCCGCTGGGTGGTTTCGCAGGTCATGCTGGATCACAGCGAATTTGTGGCCAGTGGCCTGAGTCTGCAACTGTCGGTCAATATATCCGCCTCAGATCTGGCGGATACGGGTTTAAAGCAGCACATTCATTCGGAAGTGGTTGAGCACAAGGCGCAACCGTCGGATATCTGCCTGGAAATCACCGAGCGCGACATGATGACTGACGTCGACCGCTCCGTTGAGCTGCTTCATGACTACCGCCGATATGGGTTTCATCTCTCAATTGATGACTACGGTGTCGGCTATTCAGAGTTGTCAAAACTGTCCGTGATGCCGGTCGATGAACTCAAAATCGATAAGAGTTTTATTCTGCAGCTGATTCAACAGACTCAGGATCAGGTGATTGTGAAATCCACCATCGCCATGGCGCACGAACTGGGGATGAAAGTCGTGGCTGAAGGGGTGGAGGATGAAGACGCCATGAACTGGCTGGCCGAACGCGGCTGTGACTTTATTCAGGGGTATTTCTTATCGCGGGCATTGCCGGTCAGTGATCTGATCGACTGGTGCCAGGCGTTTGCACAACAGACCCAGAGGCCGATCACTGAATGAACACCCTTCTGAAAATCGCGGCTGGCAGTCTCTGTTTCCTGACCCTCTGTGTGCCTGCACAGGCGGGGTCCCGCCTGTTGGCAACCTCGGGTGTAACCCAGCTCGAAGGTGGTGCCGGAGGCGGCCTGGTGCCCTGGGCGGTGCTGTCGGGCTATGCCGGAGAGGGAGAGACCGCCGCGGGTGCTTTTTTTACCACCGCAGATGTACAGGACTTCCGCCTCAGGGTTCAGGGTGTGACCCTGAGCTACGACAACCGGTTTGAAGTCAGTGCCGCCCAACAGGCATTTGAAATCAAAGGTGTTGCCGGTGATATCCGTCAGGAGGTGTATGGCGCTAAATTCCGTCTGGCTGGAGACCTGCTGTATGACCGTCTGCCGCAGCTGGCTGTGGGGGTGCAGTTCAAAAACCTTCAGGACCGTGACATCGCCAGCGCCGTCGGGGCAGAGAACAGCAAAGGTGGTGTGGATGCCTACCTGGCCATCACCCGACTGCACCTGGCGGCTGTACTGGATCGTTATAACCTGCTCTGGAATCTGACGCTGCGTGCGTCCAAAGCCAATCAGATGGGACTGTTGGGGTATGGCGGTGATGCCGGATCTGACTACCAGCTTTTGCCTGAGGCGTCCGTCGCCATGCTGGTGGATAACGGGCTGGCCATCGGGCTCGAATACCGGCGTAAGCCGGATAATCTCAGCGCCTTTGAAGAAGACGACTTTATGGATGCCTTTCTCGCCTGGTTTCCGAATAAACAGGTCAGTCTGACACTGGCCTATGCCGATCTCGGCCGCATCGCAGGCTCAGAGCGCCAGACGGGTCTGTATTCCTCACTGTCGGCGTATTTTTACTGAGGTGCTCCCATGTTGCGCGTACTGGTCACTACCTTTCTGCTGCTGACGTTCAGTCTGCCAGGCCACGCCGGGTCACTCTATGACGATCTCGGTGGTGAAAAAGGCATTGCCACTGTGGTGGACTTCTTTATCACAGAGATCTCATTTGATCCGGCGATTTATCCTTTTTTCAGTAACACCGACGTAGACCGTCTGCGTCGTACTCTGAACGAACAGTTCTGCTACGTCAGTGAAGGCCCCTGTGTTTATACCGGGGACAGCATGGAAGCAGTTCACGCCAATATGCACATCACCAAAGGACAATTTGACCGTGTCGTCGAGCTGTTGCAGACGGCCATGGACAAAGCCGATATCCCGTTTGCGGCGCAGAACCGCTTATTAAAAGAGCTGGCGCCCATGCGCCCCCAGATCATTGAACGCTGAATGGTCAAATGCCCGGATTGCCTCAGGTTGCGTTGAAAAAATTTTCAGAACAGCCCACTGATATGGCATTCTGAATTCCGCTGTTGCGGGAAACCACTCGCACTTATTAGGGTCACAGGAAGCTGACCCATCTGTTGAACCAGGAGAATCTGATGGCAACCGTTACTCTGAAAGGCAATCCTTTTAACACCCGTGGCGAACTGCCACCGACCGGCGACAAAGCCCCGGGCTTTACCCTGACCAAAGCCGATCTCAGCGATCTGACGCTCGAGAGTCTGGCGGGCAAAAAAGTGGTTCTGAATATCTTTCCGTCGATTGATACCCCGACCTGTGCCACGTCGGTGCGTAAATTCAATGAGACGGCAGCCACCATGGACAACGTTGTGGTTGTCTGTGTATCCATGGACTTACCATTTGCCATGACCCGTTTCTGTGGGGCTGAAGGCATTGAGAATGTGGTGGTCGGCTCAGCCTTCCGTTCAAACTTTGGCGAGTTTTATGGAGTAACCTTCAGCGATGGGCCGTTACAGGGGCTGCTGTCACGTTCGGTGGTGGTGATTGGTGAAGATGGCCGGGTGCTCTATACCGAGCAGGTCGCTGAAACAGCCGATGAACCGGATTACGACAAGGCTCTGGCGGCATTGTCTTAACTACGCTGAGGCGTTTTCAGCCAAAAAAAAGCCCGCAATTGCGGGCTTTTTTGTTCAGCAGCTACCGGCTCAGATGTCGCTCATGGACTTCAGAGGGTAGTTAGCTGGTAGCGGGCCTTCTGCAGCACCGGTCTCAATGGCTGCAGCTGCAACCGCGTGAGACACGATACCCAGCAGACGGGAGTCCGTTGCTTTCGGGATGATGTAATCAGGACCGAACGACATTTCGCTGACGCCGTAGGCTTTCAGTACTTCATCCGTCACAGGTTCTTTCGCCAGAGCAGCCAGAGCCTTCGCAGCGGCCAGCTTCATTTCTTCGTTAATGCGCTTGGCACGTACGTCCAGAGCACCACGGAAGATGAACGGGAAGCCCAGAACGTTGTTCACCTGGTTCGGGAAGTCAGAACGACCCGTCGCCATGATTGCATCCGGACGGGCTTCTTTAACCACGTCTGGCATGATTTCAGGAACCGGGTTCGCACAGGCGAATACGATTGGCTTGTCAGCCATGGTCTTGATCTGGTCGCCAGTCACCATGTCCGGGC
>JBPEXS010000392.1:0-3612 GCA_052031325.1 Thalassolituus sp.
GACCGGTCGTCACGACGTAAAACGCGTTGAACTGGACGACAGCATGATGGAAGAAGACAAAGAAATGCTGGAAGACCTGCTCGCCGCTGCCGTCAATGACGCTGTGCGCAAAATCGAGCAGAACAACCAGGAGCACATGTCGAAAATGACCAGTGGCATGGGTCTGCCGCCAGGTATGAAGCTGCCGTTCTGACCCCACTATGACCTATTATCAGCCACCGGCGGCATTGCGCCAGCTCACAGAAGCGTTCGATCAGATGCCCGGCATCGGTGAACAGAGCGCACGCCGTATGGCTGAATGGCTGATGTACCACAGTGACATCCGGGCGTTTCAGCAGGTGCTGAGTGCCGCTGCAGATCTGCAGATCTGTTCTGGCTGTAACCTGGGCGTACCAGAGCCAGAGGCCTGTGCCCTGTGTCAGCGAGATGGTATCGATCCTTCTCAGCTGGCCGTGGTGGAAGACTCTGCCGCAGTCCAGCCGCTGCTGGATCACGGCTACCGTGGCAGGGTCTATGTTCTGCATGGCCTGCTATCACCGGCCCGGGGCACTGGGCCGGCGAAACTCAGATTACCCGCGTTGTTTGCGCACCTGCAGGAACATCCACCAGAACAGCTGTTACTGCTGATTACCGACAGCGTAGAAGGACGGGCAACGGCGGACTATATCGTCCGCAGCCAACCTGAACTGCCGAGCCTGAGCGAATCTCTGAATGGTTATCTGGCGACCCTGAAAAGCCGTAACGATCTGACCTCTGACTGAGCCGGATGACCGGGCTTTTAATCGCAAAGATTCATTACAGCAGCTGATCGCAACAACTATTCACAACAACTTAGAGCAGCAACGAATCCATTAACCGGAATGACACCCACTGCAATGACATCAACAGGCGCAACACCCGATTCTCTGTCACTGCCGCAGGCAACCTGGATCTCCAGCGATGCCGCTCTGGCCACGGCCTGTGTGGGCTGGGCTGATGCTGACTTTCTGGCACTGGATACCGAGTTTGTCCGTACCACCACCTTCTTTCCTAAGCCGGGTCTGGTCCAGCTGGCAACCGCAGATGATTGCTGGCTGATTGATCCGTTGGAAATATCTGACTGGTCGCCTTTCAGGACGCTGATGAGTGATCCTTCCATCGTGAAGGTTTTTCACTCCTGCGCCGAAGATCTGGAAGTCTGTAAACGCCTGTTTGATGAACTGCCGTCGCCGTTGTTTGATACGCAGCTGGCTATGTCACTGTCAGGCTACGGCCACTCCGTTGGTTTTCAACGGGCCATCGCTGAGCTGCTGGGGCTGGATATTCCCAAAGAAGCGACACGCTCTGACTGGCTCAAGCGCCCTCTGTCTGCACAACAGATCGATTATGCGGTGGCTGACGTTTATTATCTGCGCCAGATTTACCCTATGCTGCGCGCAGCACTGGAGCGCAAAGGTCGTCTGAGCTGGCTGGAAGAAGACTGCCAGCGTCTGATTGACGACAGCCGCTATGCCGAGAACGATTTTTCCCTGAGCTACAAACGGGTGAAAATGGGCTGGAAGCTGCGCCAGCAGGAGCAGCACATACTGCAGCAGTTGAGCGTCTGGCGTGAGCAGGAAGCAAGGCGGCGTGATGTGCCACGCAACAAGGTGGCCGATGACCGCAGCCTGTGGAATATGGCGCGCTATAAATCGGACAGCAAGCAGGCACTGCACAAAGCGGGGCTACCGCAACTGACTTACAAAGAGTCGGCCACTGAGCTGCTGGATATTATCCGCAGCGCCCAGGAAGCCCCGCAGAGTGAATGGCCTTCATTGCTGGAGCGACCGCTGTCTGTGGATGACGGCAACCGTCTGAAGGCCCTGAAAGCGATTGTGACTCAAGTCTCTGAAGCCGAGGACATTCCTGTTGAGCTACTGGCCAGCAAACGCCTGCTGACGCCATTGGCGCGCAGTGACAGTGATACCGTGCCGCGGGCTTTGCAGGGCTGGCGCCATCAGGTTGTTGGCGAGCAACTGCTGGATTGGCTTAAAACACAATAACGGTGCGGACTCAAAGCACCCGACAGGACCATGTATGACCCGAGTACTCTGCGACGTATATAAAACCCGCAAGAAAGAAGAAATGTATCTGTACGTCAGCCGCAGCGACGGGCTGGAGCGAGTACCGGATGCCCTGAAAGAGCAGTTTGGTAAACCCGAGCTGGCCCTGACCATGATGCTGACGCCGGAGAAGCGTCTCGGTCGGGCACAGGCCGAAGACGTGCTTAAAGCGCTGGACGAACAGGGCTTTTACCTGCAGATGCCACCACCACCCGAGAATCCGGATCTGCCGGACCTCTTTACCAGACGCGATCAGGACTGATGGCCGCTCAGCCCTTCTGGGAAACCACCGCACTTCAGGACATGAGTCGCGAGCAGTGGGAATCCCTCTGCGACGGCTGTGCACTGTGCTGCCTGCACAAACTGGAAGACGAAGACACGGCAGAGGTGTACTACACCGATATTCACTGCCGCTACCTTAAGTCATCCGACTGCAGTTGTACGGTTTACCTTGAGCGGCAGGAGAAAGTGCCAAATTGTGTCTGGCTGACCCCTGAGCAGGCGAGCAGCTTCCGCTGGCTGCCACCGACCTGTGCCTACCGGCTGATCGCCGAGGGTAAGCCACTGTTTGACTGGCACCCGCTGGTGTCGGGTTCATCAGAGTCCGTTCATAAAGCAGATATATCCATCCGCAACAAAGGCGTAGCGGATGATAAAGTCGCGGAAGAAGACTGGGAGGATCACATCATATGGAAAGCATAATGGAATACACCAATGTCTGGGCGGTGTATCTGGCAGCAGGTCTGATCGGCCTCTGGTGCTGGGGCCGTATGGCATTCTGGGTGAAGCATTATGGTGTGATTTACCACCTCTACAGCGCTCTGGGTGCGGTACTTATTTTTACACCGGTACCTGTCACTATGGACTCGGCAGCCTATCTGGCCCCGGGCTTTCTGGCGGTTGCTGTTGCCTTACTCAGCCATGACCAGACACTGCTTAATTATTACGGAATCTGGTACCTGATCACTCTGGTGCTTGCTTTGATCACGGTAGCCGGGTGTTCTGCTGCAGGTCTGATGCCGAAGGTGAATACTGTCAGGGCCTCACAAGCATCAGACTCAGACCGGTCAGAGTCAGCCCAGTCAAAACAGTCGCGCCAGCAACGTGAAGCCAGCAAGCGCGTAAGAGAGAGAGCAAGTGAGAGAGCCAGCAAAAAAGTGCGTCCAGAGAGCTCGGCTCAGAGCCACTCCGGAGCGGCTTCCCGAAACAAGGCCTCTCAGAACAAGACTTCTCAGAACAAGACTTCTGCGAGACGCGAACCCCGCCTCTGAGTTACAGAGTGATCAGAACGTGACCCCCGAGGGATTATAACTCCGGGTCATTCCTGACTATCTGGCTAATAACTGAATCTTTGCTAGTGTTAAATCAGGGCCTCTTTTCTTGAGAGGGCCCTGCAATGCATTGTTTTACAAGCAAATTATTCAGAGGCTCTTATGCATTTTATCCGCTTACTGCTGCCGGTCATTTTCCTGCTGGGGATTATGCCAATTGCTCAGGCAGCTGAGCCTCTGCCGCCGGATGTCCGTATCGT
>JBPEXS010000393.1:0-4924 GCA_052031325.1 Thalassolituus sp.
AAAACTGCCGGAACAACTCCAGCATGCCAACTGCATCCTGGCTGATCTCCGGATACACCTCAGTATAGGTTCCTTCCAGATACACTGGCCCGATCACCCCCGGCGCACCATGACCCGGCCCCGCCATAAAAATCGCATCAACGCTGTGAGTTCGGATCAGCCTGCACATATGCAGATACATAAAGGACAAGCCAGGGCTTGAACCCCAATGCCCCAGCAGACGTTTCTTGATGTGTTCTGGCTTTAACGGTTCTGACAGCAAAGGATTGTCACGCAGGTAGATCATGCCCGCAGACAGGTAATTGCAGGCCTGCCAGAGACGCTGCAGCAGCTTCAGATCACGTTCATCGTATGACGCCATACAGCAACTCCCGGGAATGACTCCAGATCATCAACAGACATTGAATACACTCAGAAAAGCGCGTCGCCAGACCCATAAAACACCTGAGCATGACAGTTGCGTGAACTCACACAACCACAGACGCGATTACTCAGAGCACCATCAGAAGTAGAGCATTCCATCACAATATCCGATTGACTCAGGGTCCGACTTGATCTGCGTCTGCACTAACTCAGAAACCCGTAGAAAGCCAAAGAACCGTTTTTCATGTCGGGAGCGCCCCGCCGCATACACTCACAGGCAGCGCTGGCTCTGGCATCAATTGCCGGTATACTCGGCAAGTCACTTCCGGGATCTGATCATGACGTTGCCATTCCACCGTTACGCCTCTGTTTTCGCTGTCGCACTGCTCCTCCCTGCCACACTGTCACTCACAGCCTGCAAGCTCGGCATCCACAAAGACGATGAGACCATCGACCTGCAGGTAGACTCCTACAAAGAACAATGCGATGACGATTCAGCGTCGCTGTGCTTTCGCATACGCGATGATGAAGATGATAAGTGGCGGCTCTGGAAGGATGGCCCGTTCGAAAACTTCGAAAGTTATGAGTGGGGATATCTCTACACCATCAATGCGGTGGTTTCTTATCAGAGTGGCGGCTCAGCCCCTGCGTCGTACACCTGGCAGTCCACGACCACGCAAGATACGGTCACAGGGTCTGATCAGTACTTTACTCTGGATCTGCATACCGACACCGGCATTCTGGCGCAGATCACCGACAGCCTGTGGAATCTGGGCAATGAAATCGACTTTCCCTGTGATGACGAATGCGATGACCTCAGCGCCGTTGTCGCTGAGCAGCAGATCGGGTCATTTGAGTTCCGCGCCGACGAGGGAAACCTGACACTGACTGGCGTCCTCTGCAGTACGGGCGACGACGATGAATTCAGCGACAACTGCTCGGGTAAAAGCACGGAAAACTGGTTTATTGCGCAGTTTCTTTCAGACTGTGGTTTTACTGAACCGGCTCTCTGCCTGCTCTACCGCACCCTTGAATCCGACCCTTATGAGCTGCTCCCCCTGGAAGACGGCATTGATGATTTCACGCTGAGCTGGGGCACCCGCTATGACCTTGATGTCATTAAAACCGTATCCGGTGGTGGTAACCTCACCGCAGCAGAACTGACCAGTGAAAACAGTACATCGGCAGCCATTGGCAGTGCCTGGTCATTTCTCATGATAGTCCGTGGCGAAGGCCTGGATTCGAGTTTGGATGGGATGATTGATCTGTACGACTCCAACATCAGTCTGGATTGCAGCCAGTACGGCTTATGTGGATCTCTGGATAATCGCATCGCTGATGAGCAATACCTGCTGCTACAGGCCTATGTAGAATCAGCTCAGGTGGTCGTGATCACAGATATTGTCTGTGATGATGAAAACTACGGCAGTTTTTCTGCCTGCGTCGAGGAGCAGGATACCGACGATGACTTTAACTGGCCGATCTGATCACCTACGTTTAACAGACCTACCTTTAACAGAGTCGATCAGCAGAGGCATTGGCGTCAGACAGGTAAAAAAAGGGCCCATGACGGGCCCAGTCTGACCAATTCCGGCAGCGGAGTGACTCAGTGCGGACAGCCTCCGCGCCCCACTGCCAGCCAGTCAGAATTTGTAACCACAGGTCAGCAGCAGAACCGTTGGGTCAATTTCCACTTCAAGGCCATCTGCCGCACCGCCTTTCACCTCGGTATCAATATCAATTTTGTAGATCGCAGCGCCGACCAGCCAGTCTTCATTGACCATGTAATCAACACCCGCGCTGTAAGACAGGCCAAAGCTTGGTTCAAGGCCCTTACTGCCAAGGCCGGCCTCATCACTTTCGTCAAAGAAAAAGGTGTAGTTCAGGCCCAGGCCAACATAAGGCTGAATCGCTGAATCACCACCCATAGGGTAAAACAAAGCTGACACCGTTGGTGGCAGATGGCTGGTTTCCATCACATCTACACCATCCAGAGCACCGTCGCCTTCAACCGTGTGTGTGAATGGGGTGGCGGCCAACACCTCAATGCCGATATTTGGCGTTACGACATACGTGCCAGTGAGCCCGAGCTGAGTGTCAGATGTAATCTGCAATCCTGAGTCTGCAACCAGTGCGCTCGTATCGGCGTTGTCGTCCTTGGGTGACACATTCACAACACCGGCTTTTACAATAATATCCCCTGCCTCATACGCCAGTGCAGGACCTGCCACCATAGCGATCGCGCCAGCAGCAATAACAGATTGAAGTAACTTCATGGTTTAACCCCTTATTTATCGGTTTTATCGGGGCGGCGATGAAACGTTTAGCCGCCACACACAGCCAATGTAAACCTCCTGAATAGCAATCAATTGATCTGCATCAACTGTTAAGAAAGGCTGACGCAGAAGTCTCTCAGGCCGTGATACGAATCAAGTTTCGGCTGGATAATGATGAACAGAGCACATTGTTGGTGGACTTCACCCTAAAGGCGCCGCCTGTTAGCATCCGGTCATCTACATTATGCAGTGCCCTCTGGATGAAACCCTTTCGCGCAACCAGCAGCCCACCCGCCCCGCTGATTGATCAGCTTGATGAGATCAGCAGCCCACTCAGCTATGTGCGCCGCATCCTTAAAGCCAATCCGGCACTGAACGAAAAAGACGGCTGTTTTGATGACCTGATGCACACCGTCACTTTTCTGATGGCGTATAACGGCTCGACGGCCACCTTCAATGGTTATCGCCGTGAAGTGGAAAAGCTGCTGCAGTGGTGCTGGCTGGTCCGTGATGTAAACCTGCCGGAACTCAAACGCCAGGATCTCGAAGACTATATTGCCTTCTGTCAGGACCCACCCGCCAGCTGGACTGGCACCGCTCAGGTGCCGCGCTATAAAAACCGCGAAGGCGAGCGTCAGCCAAATCCGGCCTGGCGACCATTCGTGAGTAAACCCGACAAGCTTGGACGCACGCCGTCACTGGCGCTGTCACAGAAGTCGATGCAGGCGCTGTTTGCCGTACTGTCGACCTTCTTTAACTATCTGGTGCAGGAAGACTACATGCGGGTAAACCCGGTCGCCCTGATCCGCCAGAAGAGCAAATACCTGACCCGCCACGCCTATCAGGAACCGGTACGACGGCTGTCGAACATGCAGTGGGATTACATCCTCGAAGTGTGCGAACAGCTGGCGGATGAAGAACCCGAACACGAACGTACCCTGTTCGTGATGAAGTGCCTGTTCGGCATGTACCTGCGGGTATCTGAGCTGGTGGCCGATGAGCGCTCCGCCCCCATGATGGGCGATTTCCAGCAGGATCAGGACAAGCACTGGTGGCTGCGCGTGGTGGGCAAAGGCAACAAGGCACGCATGGTCACTGTTTCTGACGACATGCTCGATGCTCTCAAACGCTACCGTCGTCATCTGGCCCTGCCACCTCTGCCCTACGTCGGCGAGCAGACCCCGCTGATACCGAAACTGAGAGGTCGGGGGCCGGTCACCAGCACCCGCCAGATCCGTTATCTGGTACAGAGCTGCTTCGATAAAGCGTACGAACGCATGCGCGAACAGGGGCTGGAGCAGGAGGCGCAGGAGCTCAAAGTTTCTACCGTGCACTGGCTACGCCACACGGGCATATCGGAAGACGTGAAATTCCGCCCGAAAGAGCATGTGCGCGAAGACGCCGGACACGCCAGCATGGCCACCACCGACCGCTATATCGACACCGAGATGCGCGAACGACACGCCAGCGCGCGGCATAAAAAGCTTAAGCCGGAGATGTGATGATTGAGACTCTCTGACGGATATCAGAGGGTTTTCGGATCGATGATCAAAGCATCATCATTGACCGACACCAGTATCAGCTCCTGCTTCAAACTGGGGTCAGATACCTGCCAATGCCATTCGCTGTCTTTCAGTACCACGTTGGTCACACCAAATTTCTGCATATCAGCAACGCTGTAAACCCAGCCCATCAGGTAGGGAGGCTTCTTGCGATCTGCAGCCTCTGACCAGCGCTCATCGGCGAGCATGCCGTAGACAGTTACCGACGGTGATACCTGAATCGTCTTAAAGAACTCGTTTTCTGCCATGCGCCAGTCTTTAATCGGCTGTGTCAGAACATCCTCGTTATCATCAGCTCGGAAGATCTTATCCATATCCGGCTGATAAGAGCTGCCATGCCAGAAAAGAACTGAATCCCTCTGCAATATTTTCTGCCGTGCTGCCGTGAACACGTAATTGGCGCAGGACGAGCCGCAATACTTTTCCACCTCCACATCCAGTTGGTGCTTATGAACGAAATAACCCAGCTCCATTCCCAGCATGACGTCACCGCCACCTGAGGTGATCAGTAAGCGACTCGGTGTTACTTCAGCCTCTTTATAGAGTTTGAACAGTTTCTGATTGGCTTCGGCGTTCATGCTGCCTTTGAACGTAACCGTATCGCCCTGAATGGAAACCTGAGCATAATCGGTGTAGCGGAACCTGAGGTTCTCAATGGTCGTGCAGGAGCCGACCAGAACGCCTGTAAAGAGTACGAAAGCAGTCCTGAAGACAGTGGAAGAT
>JBPEXS010000394.1:0-4381 GCA_052031325.1 Thalassolituus sp.
CAGCATTTCATAGGCAATGTCACGTTGAACACGCAGTCGACCACCGTCAGTAACCAGATCATTGATGCTTTGGTAGCCACCGAGAGCGGTCTGAATGGCGTGCTGAGCGGGTACGTTGGCACACAGACGCATACTGGCCAGCATTTCCAGCCCTTTGATGTAGTCGCGGGCTTTGTACTTGGCACCACTGATCACCATCCAGCCGGAACGGAAGCCCGCCAGACGGTAGGTCTTAGAAAGACCATTAAAGGTAATGATCAGCACATCATCTGCCAGTGAGGCCGTGGATGTATGGACATGACCATCGAACAGAATCTTGTCGTAGATCTCGTCCGAGAACACCACCAGATTATGCTCACGGGCAATCTGAATCATGCCCTGCAGGATTTCATCCGGGTACAGCGCACCAGTCGGATTGTTCGGGTTGATGATCACCAGAGCTTTGGTTTTGTCGGTGATTTTACTGCGGATGTCATCCAGGTCAGGATACCAGTCTGACTGTTCGTCACAGATGTAGTGAACGGCTTTGCCACCCGAGAGGCTGGTTGCACCAGTCCATAGTGGAAAATCCGGCGCAGGTACCAGAACTTCGTCACCGTTGTTCAGCAGACCCTGCATACACATCACAATCAGCTCGCTGACACCATTGCCGATGATGATGTCTTCGATGCCGACGTTCATGATGCGTTTCTGCTGGCAGTACTGCATCACCGCTTTGCGGGCTGAGAACAGTCCCTTAGAGTCGCAGTAGCCTTCGGAATCGGGCAGGTTGTAGATCACGTCCTGAATGATTTCTTCAGGTGCGTGCAAACCGAACGGTTTGGGGTTACCGATATTCAGCTTAAGAATGCGGTGACCTTCTTCTTCCATCCGCGTCGCCGCATCCAGCACGGGCCCACGGATGTCGTAGAACACATTGGCCAGCTTGTCGGATTTGCGGATTTTCATGATTTTTGTCCGGTTAATAAAAAAGAGAAAGTCGGGCATGATACCTCATCTCAGTATGGCGGATGTAGAGGTCTTTATGAAGAAAGTGAATAAAACCGAACAGGAATGGCGTGAACAATTATCAGACGAGTCGTACCGGGTAACCCGCGAGGCGGGGACTGAGCGTCCGTTTACCGGCCAGTACTGGGACCTGGAAGATAACGGCAAATACCACTGTGTCTGTTGTGGTGAGCTGCTGTTTGTCTCGGACTCTAAATTTGACGCCGGGTGTGGCTGGCCGAGCTTTGATAAACCCTCTGAGTCGGCACCGATTGAAGAGCGTAAGGACACCAGCCATGGCATGGTGCGGACTGAGGTCGTGTGCAGTAATTGTGATGCACATCTGGGTCACGTATTCACCGACGGCCCGACGGATACCGGCCTGCGCTACTGCATTAATTCAGCATCGCTGAAGTTTGAGGGTGACGGAGAGAAGTAATCACTGCGTTCAATATCTGAAAAAGCCCGGAGTCTGTTATAGGCCCCGGGCTTTTTTGTGCGGGTTTTAAACCACCCTGAACGTCAGAAGGAGTACGAGACACCGGCATGAATTTCCCGCTCTGGCAGGCCGGGGTTGTCTTCATAGCGGTACAGGGTCAGAAAGCCTCCGAGTCCTTCTGCTTTACCCAGATTGAGTCCGGCACTGAGGTAATGGTAACCATCGCCGTTTTCAATGCTGGCCTGCTGGGCATTGGCGCTGGTGCTCAGGCTCAACCAGTCTTTTGCACGCCAGTTCACCCCGACTGAGCCGCTGGCGTAGTCTTCCAGGGCAAAGGGGGTATTGTTCATCAGTATCTTGGTATAGCCGAGTGAGCCCCAGAAGGTCAGGGTGCTGGCGTAAATACGCCCGGAGATATCCGTGAAGAGGTCACGTGTGCCACTGCCGAGGCCTGATTCGTAATCGCCGTTATCGTGCGAGTAACTGACGCCCAGGCTCAGGCCGGTATTGGGGTCGGGCAGAAGCACATCGTAACTGGCGAACAGAATAATGTCGTTCAGACCGGCACGGTCAGTGTCTTCTGTGTATGTGGTCTCTGCCTCTGCACAGGCGGCATCAACGGCGTCATCGAAAAACCGGACTCTGCTGCCGCTTTGTTGCAGCGCACAGACCTGTGCCAGCTGTGGGTACTGGGTTTCTGACTGGTACTGGCCAGTGACCCGTTCTGCACTGACGTAAGCCGAGAACATCCACTGGTCATAAATGTAATACGGCGAGAAATACAGCTGGCGGCCGCTGCCATCGTTACCGGATTCGTAGATTTGCCTGGCTGAGCTGATACCAAGGGTTGCACCACTGTCGGTGTAGGCCGGTTGAGGTTCTGGTGCAGTGGACTGTCCGTTATTGTCCTGTGCGTGTGCAACGCTGGCAGTGCCTGCCAGCAGGGCCAGTATTCTGATCCAGTAGGTCATGAAATTCCTTAGTTGATTCCCTGTTTTAAATCCGTCATCTGTCAGTGGACGGGGTCTTTCAATACATATTTGTGTTGCTTTTTTGTGATCAGTGAGACGCGTCAGGCCGGAGGTTCCGGCTTAACCGGGGCCTCAGCGACCAAGCTTCTGCATCATCTGCTGGCGCAGGCGCTGACGCTGTTCCGCATCGCTGGCACGCATCTGCAGTCTCATCTGTTCCTGTTCCTGGCGGCTCAGGGTGTTCCACCCCTGGCGCAGGGCCTGCTGTTCACTCGCGGGCAGACTGCGGAACCACAGGTACTTCTGCACAATGGCTTCGCGACGATCATCCGGCAGCGCCTGAAACGCTTCATACTTACGTTGCAGTGCTTTTCGCTCGCCTTCAGGCAGATCGGCCCAGCGCTGATAGCGCGCCAGCAGGTCACTCTGCTTATCTTCGCTGAGCGTGGCAAACTGCTCGGCGCGTTCGCGCAGTGCCTGTTGCTTCTCTGCGGGCAATTTGTCCCATTCTGACTCCATATCACCCAGCAGGACCTTCAGATCATCCGGGAGAGACTGCCAGCTTTGTTTTATCAGAGTGGCGTTATCTGCAGAAGGATTCTCAGAGGGGGCTGCTGCCTTAGCCGCTGCAGAGGTTAACCCAGAGGCACCCGCCAGCGAAAAGAGCAGTAAAAGTGTGAAGAACGGCTTCATGTTAATCATCCTCGGTATCCGATTCAGGCTGATTGGTTGTTTCTGGATTTTTCTGCGCTTCCTGCCTCATCAGAGTGGTGACATCCTCAAGATCGCTCGGGTCAAACACATCACCGTCGTCGGTACTGTATTCCAGGTAATACGCCCAGAACCCGGCTGATGGTGCAGCTGCGTTTTCATCGGCCTGTGCAACGCTGACCAAAGCGAGGTTTAAGCAGAAGCCGATCAGACAAAAAAGCAGGTGCACACCTGAAAAAGACGACCTTAACGGGCCGTGCAATGTTCTTGCGGGTAAATCGTACGTCGACGTATCAGGTGCCATGCAGCTCCTCGCCAATGGCGTCGAGCATTTCCCAGTTATTGAGAAAGTCAGGGTCTGTGACCAGGCTCGCTTCAGCAGCCGAAGACAGACTTGTGGGCTGCGCCGCTGAAAGCGGTTGGGCTTCATTGCCGGACTTGAACATCAGCCATGGCAGAATCAGGAAGGCCGCCAGACTGGCAGCAATCAGGAATGGCTGTGGTATTGCCGGTCGGCCAGCGTGCAAGGCCTGCTTACGGCGTTGCTCCAGCGCTTTTGTCACCTCAGGATCAAGCTGTTCAATACTCTGATCCAGAACTCTGGTGACGTGAGCCGTAAGCTCGGTGTCTTGACTCATGTCATCAGCCTTGTTGCTCATGTCCTGACTCCAGCGAGGCCCTGAGTGACTGCTGTGCCCGGTATAAGTGGGTTTTCACAGAGCCTTCAGAGCATTTCATAATCTCAGCGCAGGTCCGGGTATCAAACCCTTCCCAGGCACGTAGCATAAACGCCTGTTGCTGCCGCCACGGCAGGTCCTCAAGTGCCTGCAGTACTTTGTTAATGTCCTGAGTCAGACTCAGGTGTTGCAGTGGGCCAGCTTCGTTTTCATCGGCCAGCTCGGCAATCTCACTGTCGACATCATCGTCATTTGCGCTACTACCTGCATTGCTACCTGCATTGCTACCACCACGTAGTGGCAACCAGCGCCAGCGTACTGAGGCACCCCGGTGCCAGTCGGTGATGCGGTTATGCAGAATCCGGTGGAAGAGGGCAGGCCACTCCTGTTCATTTCGGTCAGGGTAGCTCTGCACCAACTTCATCATGCTGTCCTGGACAATATCCAGTGCGTCGGCCTGTTGACCAACCGCGACTAACGCCGTGCGATAAGCACGGCGTTCGATACTGGCCAGGAAAGTTTCCATCGGAGACACGTTGTGAATTCCTTCGATTTCCTTTGCGGGGACTCAGGTTCAGCAACGCATCTCTGACAGA
>JBPEXS010000395.1:0-3491 GCA_052031325.1 Thalassolituus sp.
CATCCGGCACACTGAATACCAGGTCGGTATGGCCCCGGAGATTAGGGTACATATCATCAACGCGGACACCCTCTTCACTGCGGGAGGTAATAACCTGCAGGGACACATCAGGATGATTGACGAGGATGCGCAGCAGTTCGACACCCGTATAACCGGTGCCTCCGACGATTCCGACCTTGATCACAGTTTACCTCTGGCGTGATTGTGAAAGGGCTTTGCCCAATATTAGAAAATAGGTGCGTATAATAGCGCCTCCTGCCTGAGGCTGTTAAGGCAATGCTGAAGAAATCAGTGTTGCTGTGCCTCGCCGCACCGTCTCAATGGGAAGCGCCTCTCTGTGAACGCATTCAGGAAAATATGGCAAAACCTGATCGCACTGTCTGATAACCAGATTGGTCTGGCGGCGCTGGCTCTGCTGGCCGGCCTGTTGTCCGGGCTTGTCATCACCCTGTTCCGCTTTGCCATCGACCTGCCTTTGGTGACGGTGTTTGATGTGGGTTCCTCGGAAAACTACGAAGCGCTATCCGCAACCACCCGTGCTGTTCTGCTGGCCGTAGGGGGCGGGGTACTGATTCTGCTGTTCTATGTCGTACCCGGGCAGTACCGGGGTACCGGTGTAGCCCATGTTCTGCAGCGCATGGAGCGACACCAGGGCTATCTCCCAGGCGGTAACACTCTGATGCAGTGGGTACAGGCGGTCATTGCCATCGTCAGTGGACACAGTGTGGGACGCGAAGGACCTGCTGTGCACCTGGGTGCTGGTACAGCCAGCCTGGTTGGTCAGTATTCTGGCGTGGCTCACCACCGCCTGCGTATTCTGGCAGCAGCCGGTGTTGCAAGTGCGATTTCGGCGTCCTTCGATACCCCCATGGCCGGAGTGATTTTCGCCATGGAAGTGGTGCTGCTGGAATACAGCATACGATCTTTTATTCCCATTATTCTCGCGTCTGTGGCGGGCAGCATTGTGACACGCGCGGTATTTGGCCAGAGCCTGGCGTTTGCCGTTCCTGAACTGAACCTTCTGTCACTGTGGGAATTGCCCTACGTGATACTGTTGGGAATAGTTGCTGGTCTGATTGCTGCTGGCTACATCTTTTCAGTGCGCAGCCTGCAGTGGCTGAACCGGTTTCCGGTGTGGGCCCGCTGGGGTGGTCTGACTCTGGTGACGATTCTGGTCAGCCTGCGTTTTCCGGAAGTTCTGGGTATCGGCTATGACACGGTCAACAACGCCCTCGCAGGCAATGTGGTGCTCATACTTTTATGCCTGCTTCTGGTCAGCAAACTTCTGCTCTCAGCATGGGCTGCCGCCGTCAGCTTTCCGGGGGGACTGATTGGCCCGACCCTGTTTGCCGGTGCTGCCTTAGGCGGCATTATGGGGCAGATTTCAGCCACTCTGTTTCCGGATTATCCGGCATCTATCGGTTTTTACACTTTGCTGGGCATGGGCGCCATGATGGGAGCGGTTTTCCGTGCACCACTGGCCGCTCTGGTTGCCGTGTTTGAGCTGTCGGCCAACCACAACATCATCATGCCTGCCATGCTGGCTATCGTCATTGCCACTATGATGGTCAGTGAAATTTTCCGTCTTCCTTCCGTTTTCCAGGTGCAGCTCGGTGGTAAGGATAATTACCATACCGCAGACCCTGTCCGGCAGATGTTACGCAACACCTGGATTGCCCGGGTGCTTGAAACCTCGGTAGTCAGCGTGGACCGTGAAATTCATCGTCAGACGGCGGAGCTGGTACTGGATAAAAAACCTGAGTGGTTGCTGATCCGTAAGCAGGATGCCCTGCTGCGGCCAGCCGCACTGGCAGAAGCCATGAGTGCAGAACCGGATAATAACCCGATTGACCTGATTACCATTCCGGCTGATCGTCGTCAGGTGGGCCGTATTTCGCTGAAGGCCAACCTGCAGGATGCCTTAGACCTGATGCAGCACAGTCAATTACAATGGCTGGTCGTTTACCGTGACAGCCGCTTTACCCAGATCGCAGGCGTGGTCTCGCGGGAAGGCATTGAAGGCTACTACCACTATTCATCACCGAAGGACACCTGATGCTGTTTCTCTGGCTGAAAGCGTTTCATATCATCGCCGTTATCACCTGGATGGCGGGCATTTTCTACCTGCCACGACTGTTTGTTTATCACGCCGATGCCCAGGATGAGGTATCACGCGAGCGTTTCAAAATCATGGAACGCAAGCTCTACCGGGGCATTATGAACCCATCCATGATGATTGCCGTCGCGCTTGGCATCTGGATGATTGTCCTGAATCACGACTACTACCTGAGTCAGGGCTGGATGCACGCCAAGCTCACCCTGGCCGTGCTGATGATTGCCTACCATATTTATTGCGGACGCCTGTTGCGTGTGTTCCGGAACGATAAAAACCAGCGTAGCCATGTCTTTTATCGCTGGTTTAATGAAGTGCCGGTTTTTCTGTTGCTCGGCATTGTGATTCTGGTGGTTGTCCGCCCTTTCTGAGCCGATTTTTTCTGAGCCGATTTCTCTGAGGTTGTTATGAGTTATTCCATTTCACGTTCTGAAGCCCTGTTCGAGCAGGCACAGAAACACATTCCTGGCGGTGTTAACTCGCCGGTCCGGGCCTTCAAAGGCGTCGGTGGTACACCGGTGTTTTTTGATCATGCCAAAGGTGCCTATGTATTTGATGCCGACGGTAACCGCTACATTGATTATGTCGGCAGTTGGGGCCCTATGATTCTCGGCCACAGTGCCCCGGAAATTCTGGATGCCGTCAAAGCCCGTATGGACCGGGGTCTGAGCTTTGGTGCGCCGACCGAAATTGAAATTGAGATGGCGGAGGAGGTCTGCAAGCTGATTCCGTCGATGGACATGGTGCGCATGGTGAACTCAGGTACCGAGGCCACCATGAGTGCTATTCGTCTGGCGCGTGGATTCACTGGCCGCGACAAGCTGGTGAAATTCGAAGGCTGTTACCACGGGCATGCTGATTCACTGCTGGTCAAAGCCGGTTCCGGTGCGCTCACCTTAGGTGTACCGACCTCTCCGGGCGTACCTGCCAGTGTCGCCGAACACACCATCACCCTGAATTACAACGACCCTGCTCATCTGCGCGAGTGCTTTTCTGAGATCGGCTATGACATCGCCTGCGTGATTGTCGAGCCGGTGGCGGGCAACATGAACTGCATTCCGCCCAGCAAAGAATTCCTGCAGACCCTGCGTGAGCTATGTGATGTACACGGTGTAGTGCTGATTTTTGATGAAGTCATGAGCGGCTTCCGCTGTGCGTTGGGTGGAGCACAGGAATACTATGGCATCACTCCGGATATGACCTGCCTTGGCAAAGTCATCGGTGGTGGTCTGCCGGTGGGTGCCTTTGGTGGTAAGCGCAAAATCATGGAACACCTGGCACCACTCGGCCCTGTGTATCAGGCCGGGACCCTGTCCGGTAATCCGCTGGCTATGGCTGCAGGTCTGGCGATGCTGAAAGCCATTCAGGCACCGGGCTT
>JBPEXS010000396.1:0-5749 GCA_052031325.1 Thalassolituus sp.
TCCTGCCAGTCAGTGACCTTTGCCGCAGAGACGAACGGCGACAGTGGGCAGGCACCGTCAAACGCTTTGGCCCGCTCCCACGGCAGACCTTTTTGTTTCAGACCCGACTGCACATCGCGCAGCGTCAGATCGAGCCCCAGGCCAACACCGGCAATGGCTTTAAGACATTTGTCGGGTGTCGCGTTTTTCAACGGGCTACCGATCAGCAAAGCAATTTCCAACTCGTGATGCACACTGCCCTGATCTGCAGGAATCACGATAGCTTGCGCCATATCGCAGGCAGCATCAGCGGGTTTGATAAACAGGACGGCCTGATCAGGCAGAGGGTTGTTCAGCTCGGCAGCGTGCGCAGCGTAATTGCGGCCGATACAGAGAATCTTGCCGACGGGCTCAGCAAAGGGCTGATCATCAAGAATCGGGGTAAACATGAGGTCTGATATCGCTCAAAACTGAGACTATATCAGACCTGTCGTTGGAATGCGGATAAGCTCAGCCAGCGCTGAGTTCGTCGAGTCCGCGGTTCATCTGAGAGGGAACGATGAGGTTGGTTTCCAGTACTTTACGCAGAGTCGCTTCGCTGTCGGGTGACATGTCTTCGCAATCACAGCCGACGAAGTCTTCATCCAGGTGAACCAGAGTCGTTTCCATATGAATGAAACCACCCTCTTCGGTGGTGAGGTCGACCTTCAGAGACTGACCTACGCCCCATTCAACACTCTCTGGCAGCACCAGCAGGATGCCACGCAGACTGATGTCCAGGCAGAAGGTCTCCAGCTTCTGCTCACCATCATTGACCTGCACCCGCTGAAAAAGGTGTACCCGTTTTGCCTTACGCTGTTCCATATCTGCCTTCCGTTACTACTTTTAAGGGCCTGATGACACAGTGCAAACAGGCCTTACAAGGTTTAGTCCGCAAACAGCCGCTCTGCAAGTCCCTGTTCAGTAAGGCAGCTTTCCCAACGAAAGGCCCGGCATCATGCCAGACGCTTGTACTTCATCCGTTTGGGCTGGGCATCACTACCCAGTCGTTTTTTACGATCTTCTTCGTACTCAGTATAGTTGCCAGAGAAGAAAGTGACCTTTGAATCACCTTCGTACGCCAGAATGTGAGTGGCAATACGGTCAAGGAACCAGCGATCGTGAGAGACCACCATGACAGTACCCGGGAAGGCATCAATGGCTTCTTCAAGGGCACGCAGGGTTTCAACATCCAGGTCGTTGGACGGTTCATCGAGCAGCAGCACATTCGCCCCCTGCTTCAACGTATACGCCAGCTGCAGTCGCCCGCGCTCACCACCGGACAGCTCGCCGACCCGTTTCTGCTGGTCGCCACCTTTGAAGTTAAAGCGACCTATATACGCACGGCTCGGGTATTCCTTGCCGTTGATGTTGAGCATATCCAGCCCGTCGGAAACAGCTTCCCATACGGTTTTATTGTCGTCCAGCTCATCACGCAGCTGCTCAACAAAGGCCGGTTTGACCGTCTCACCGATCACCACTTCACCTGAATCGGGCTGCTCGGTACCGGCAATCATACGGAACAGGGTCGACTTACCGGCGCCGTTACCACCGATGATGCCGACAATGGCACCCGGGGGTACGGTAAAGCTCAGATCATCAATCAGTACCCGATCACCATAACCTTTGGTGACGTTGTGGAACTCAATGACCTTATCACCGAGACGTGGACCCGGTGGAATGTAGATTTCGTTGGTTTCATTGCGGGTCTGGAATTCGCGCGAATTCATCTCTTCAAAACGGGCGATACGCGACTTGCTCTTAGACTGTCTGCCTTTGGCACCCTGACGCACCCACTCCAACTCATGCTTAATCGCTTTAGCGTGCGCTTCTTCCTGTTTCTTCTCCTGCTCTAAGCGCTTTTCTTTCGCTTCCAGCCAGGTGGTGTAGTTGCCCTGGTACGGAATTCCGTGGCCACGGTCGAGCTCCAGAATCCACTCAGCACAGTTATCCAGGAAGTAACGATCGTGGGTAATGGCAACCACAGTGCCCGGATATTCTTCGAGGAACTTCTCCAGCCAGCCAACGGATTCTGCGTCCAGGTGGTTGGTTGGTTCGTCTAATAAGAGCATATCCGGCTTGGACATCAGCAAACGGCACAGGGCAACCCGACGGCGCTCACCACCCGACAACTTAGTGACATCGGCATCCCATGGTGGCAGACGCAGAGCATCAGCGGCGATCTCCATCTGGCGCTCCATATCATGGCCGCCTGCGGTTTCAATCAGTGCTTCCAGCTGGCCCTGTTTTTTCGCCAGGGCATCAAAATCGGCATCCGGCTCAGCGTAAGCGGCGTAGACTTTATCCAGCTCGGCTTTGGCTTCAACCAGCTCGCTCAGCCCGTCCTCGACGTTGCCTTTCACATCTTTAGCCGGGTCCAGCTCCGGTTCCTGCGGCAGGTAACCGATTTTCAGGTCGGGCTGCGGACGCGCTTCACCCACAATATCCGTATCAAGCCCGGCCATGATCTTCAGCAGGGTCGACTTACCGGAACCGTTCAGGCCCAGAACACCGATTTTGGCCCCCGGAAAAAATGACAGAGAAATATCGCGCAGAATCTGGCGCTTGGGCGGCACGATCTTGCCTAAGCGGTTCATTGTAAAAACGTATTGAGCCATGATGTTCTCCTCTGTCGGTGGATGGCGGAACGCTACTTAAAAGCCAGAGCAATGGCAACACCTGAGGCCAGTATGCCTCGCCTGCCCCTCGTGTATTTGTTCATGCAGTAACCAGCGGTTTGAGGTAAAATGCCCGCCCTAATTTTTCCACCCATTCCATGTGAGGACACGCGAATGTTTAGCCGTGATATGAACATTGCAGACTTTGACCCGGAAATCTGGGCAGCGATGAAAGCCGAAGATGCCCGTCAGGAGCACCACATCGAGCTGATCGCCTCTGAAAACTACACCAGCCCACGTGTGATGGAAGCACAGGGCTCTCAGCTGACCAACAAGTACGCCGAAGGTTACCCGGGCAAGCGTTACTACGGTGGTTGCGAGCACGTGGACGTGATTGAACAGCTGGCCATTGACCGCGCCAAAGAACTGTTTGGCGCAGGCTATGCCAACGTACAGCCGCACTCCGGATCTCAGGCCAACGCCGCTGTGTACTTCGCGCTGTGTCAGCCTGGCGACACCATCCTGGGCATGAGCCTGGCACACGGTGGTCACCTGACTCACGGTGCTTCGGTATCCTTCTCGGGTCGTGTCTACAACGCCGTTCAGTACGGTCTGAACCCTGAAACCGGCGAAATCGACTACGCGGAAGTTGAGCGTCTGGCCGATGAGCACAAGCCAAAGATGATCGTGGCGGGTTTCTCTGCCTACTCCCGCGTTGTTGACTGGCAGCGTTTCCGCACCATCGCGGACAAAGTCGGTGCTTACCTGTTTGTCGATATGGCACACATTGCCGGTCTGGTCGCTGCGGGCGTTTACCCGTCTCCAGTCGGTATTGCTGATGTAGTTACTACCACTACGCACAAAACCCTGCGTGGTCCACGTGGCGGTCTGATTCTGGCCAACGACGACGAAGAGCTTAACAAGCGCCTGAACTTCGCTGTTTTCCCTGAATCCCAGGGCGGCCCGCTGATGCACGTGATTGCGGCAAAAGCCGTGTGCTTCAAAGAAGCCATGAGCGACGAGTACAAAGCGTATCAGGCTCAGGTTGTTAAAAATGCTCAGGCCATGGCCAGCACCTTTATAGAGCGTGGCATCAACGTGGTTTCTGGCGGTACTGACGATCACCTGTTCCTGGTGGATCTGATCGGTAAGGAATACACAGGTAAAGACGCTGACGCGGCTCTGGGTCGTGCCAACATCACTGTGAACAAGAACTCCGTGCCGAATGACCCGCGTTCACCGTTCGTGACCTCTGGTCTGCGTATCGGTAGCCCGGCCATCACCAGCCGTGGTTTTGGTGAAACTGAGTGCGTACAGCTGGTGAACTGGATCTGTGACGTTCTGGATGCTCTGGAAGCCGGTGATTCGGCGGAAAAAGAGGCAGAAGTTCAGAAAAAAGTCGTCGAACTGTGTGCTCAATTCCCGGTCTACAAGGGTTAATACTCGCCAAACAGGTTGGCTGGAAGGGTCATAACCAGCCAACCCAAGAGGTTGAATGTAGCCATGAATTTCAGTGATTTTTGGTTACATTCAGTACAAAGTAGTACCAAAAATGTAACAAAAAGCGTCATTTTTGTACATTATGTAATCAAATACATGACAATCTACGCCAAATAGCATCTTTTCCACATTTACGACCGTTTTAATAGGATTGTCCGACAAAATGGTCTTGCGCTTGATTCAAATACAGGTATTCTAGTTCTCAGTAGTAAATGAACTGGCTATTGCCACCGCTATCTGTAAGAGAACAAGAACTGACTCCGCCCTACTTATGGGCTAGCTGATACTGGTGACCTGTAGCAAAAATTCCTAGTTTTCCATAGGAGTCTGACCATGAGTGAAGTAAGCATCGCATCAACGAACACCGGTCAACCACGTATGACTGCTGGTGAGCGCGTCGGCATTCCACCAAGAAGAATGGATTTTGAATTTTCAGCGGACTCTGAAAAATACTGGCTGAATGGCAGCCCATTCCTGACGCTGCTGGTATCTGCACTGTCTACCACTTTCCCTGCGGGTGAGACTTTCTTCGTAGACAGCGTTCGCCACTACCGCGATCAGATCAAAGATCAGAAGCTGAAAGACGAAGTGACCGGCTTCATCGGTCAGGAAGCTATGCACTCTAAAGAGCACATGGCGTTCAACCATATGATGGACGAGCGTGGCCTGTCTGGTTCTGCTCTGGAGCGCATCGCAGAATTCACCACCACTATCCTGCGTAAGCTGCCTCCTAAGCTTCAGCTGGCTGCTACTTGCGGTATGGAGCATTACACTGCTGCATTCGCTGAGTACATTCTGCGTAATCAGGAACTGCAGGATCTGTTCACCGACAAGAAGGTTCTGAACCTGTGGCTGTGGCATGCTCTGGAAGAAAACGAGCACAAAACCGTTGCTTATGACGTTTACAACGCCGTTGGCGGTGGCTACTTCACCCGTATCCTCGGCATGATCGTGGGCAGTATCGCTCTGTTCGGTACTGTATTCGTTGGTCACCTGCGTCTGATGTGGGAAGACGGTGCCCTGCTGAACTTCAAAGACAACGCTAAAGGCGCCTGGTTTGCGTTCGGTTGGAAAGGTATTGTTCACGATCTGGCTGGTAAACTGTTCGACTACTTCCGTCCGGGCTTCCACCCACTGGACCACGACACTGTGGAACTGCTGGATGAATGGCGCGAGAAGATGTTCAACGACGGCGGTATCCTGGCCGATCAGATCAAGAACCCGCGTCGTACCAACGCCGCCTGATCTGAATTGTTGTAACCTTTGGAAAGCCGCTCACTGAGCGGCTTTTCTGTTTCTGGGCTCCTGCCGCCAGACTTGCCTATGAGCGGCGGAAACGCTAGTATCGCGGCACCTTTTCCGATGCTTCCGGACACGCTCTTTACGACTATGCACTGCCCTTTCTGCGCTCACCCCGAAACCCGGGTTATCGACTCGCGACTCGTCGCCCAGGGCGGCCAGATTCGCAGACGCCGGGAATGCATCAGTTGTTCTGAACGCTTCACCACTTTTGAAACCGCTGAACTGCAGATGCCGAAAATCATCAAGCAGGACGACACGCGTGAAACCTTCAATGAAGACAAGCTGCGTGCCGGCATGCAGCGCGCGCTTGA
>JBPEXS010000397.1:0-3569 GCA_052031325.1 Thalassolituus sp.
CTGGCCCGTAAGATGACTTATGACAGGTGTCTGTTTTCTGCTCTGGCGGTATAGTGATCAATCTCTGACCCATCAGACCATCAATAACGATAACGAGGTCGCCCATGACGTCACTGTTCCACAAACGCCTTCTGTGGATCTTCAGCCTGCTGCTAACCTTGTCCAGCGCGTCTTACGCTGAGGTGCAGCCACCGGTATCCGACGAACGCCGTGCTGAATTGCGCGCGGTCGCCATGAATAAAGACACCCCGATTCAGGAGCGCCTGGTTGCATTGAAAGAAATGTACCGCCATTTGCTCAATGCCGATGGCAGCGTCCCGTCACGTCGGGTCTGTATCTGGGACCCTCTGGGTAAAAACGGCCCTATCTATGCGGCAGCCCAGGATCAGGTTACTCGCCTGCTGGAGTGGGACATCCGCGTCGAACTTGAGGTGTATACCAATGAATCGGTACTGGCAGAAGACTTTAAAGCGGACCAGTGTGATGCGGCATTGATGACCGGCATGCGCGCACGTTTGTTTAACAAGTACACGGGTACTCTGGATGCCATTGGCGCACTCCCGGAAACCCGTCAGGTGAAAGCCCTGTTCAGAGCGATTGCCGAGCCCAGAAATGCCGACAACATGGTCGATGGGCAATACGTGGTGATGGGCTTTGCCCCGGCTGGGGCCGCCTACATCTTTGTGAATGACCGCAAGATCACCTCGCTGGCACGGGCAGCCGGCAAACGCATTGCCGTGATGGATTACGACCCGATTCAGGCGGAAATGATTCAGAACATTGGTGCCAACCCGGTACCCGTCAGCATCGTCAGCGCAGGCCCGCAGTTTAACAATGGCGGAGTGGATGTTCTGCCAGCGCCGCTGGGCGCGTACAGTATTCTGGAGCTGTACAAAGGCATTGGTGATGAGGGCGGTATCATCAATTACCCGTTCTCGCAGATGACGGTTCAGCTGATCGGCAAGCTCGACAGCATTCCCAATGAGGTGGCGCAGCTGGCGCGGGAAGAGTTTGTGATGAATTTTGACCGTATCGTGCGTGAAGTGGATGCCGCAACCGGTGATATCCCGGACAACCTCTGGATCGAAATACCGGAGCAGGAAAAGTTCGCCTACCAGGTCATGATGCAGCAGGCCCGTATTGCTCTGCGTGAGCACGGTTACTATGACGGCAAAATGCTGACCCTGCAGCGGCGGGTACGCTGTCATTACTACCCAGAGCACTTTGAGTGCGCGAACCCGGTTGAATGACAGACTGAATTTTTCGTCGCATGACGAGGTCAGCGTTTAAGCACCTGCTGATAAGGTACACTGCGACAGGGGCCCGGTGTACGGGCAGCATCAGGAAGTGTTTTTTATGGTCCGTCAGCTTCCCGGCTGGATTCTTGCCGGTAGTATCTTACTTGCGATCAACGCCGGTCTGATCAACAGCGTTGCTCTGCTCAGTTTTGCCAACAATGCCGTGTCGCATGTCACAGGTACGGCCACCCTGGTCGCGAATGCCATGGCGCAGGCCAACCTGGAGGCACTTCTGTATACCGGCTCCATTGTGCTCAGCTTTCTCGCTGGGGCCATACTCAGTGGTTTTATTGTCGGTGATGAAGCCCTGCGACTGGGCCGTCATTATGGTGTTGCCTTGTTTTTAGAGGGCCTGCTATTGCTGCTAGCCTGGTACGGCTTTACCCAGGAGAAGCTGTACGCCGAGTGGTTGGCTTCGGCCGCGTGCGGCCTGCAGAACGCACTGGTCGCTACTTACAGTGGTTCGGTTATCAGAACCACCCACCTGACGGGCATTGTCTCTGACATCGGTTCGGCCATTGGTAACTTTCTGGCCCGCCGGGGGATCAGCCGGACGCAGCTGATTCTGCAGTGTTCGATTGTCGCAGGGTTTGTGGCAGGGGCTGCTATCGGGGCTTTGTTGTTCGGTGCTGTCGGTTATCACGCCGTACTGGTGAACACCTTGCTTGTGGTTAGTGTGGCGACAGCTTATATCCTGTATATACGGCTGAAGCCTGAAGCCTGAAGCCTGAAGCCTGAAGCCTGAAGCCTGAAGCCTGAAGTTTGAAGTTTGAAGTTTGAAGTTTGAAGTTTGAAGTTTGAAGCTTGAGGTCTGAGTTACTCTTCCCAGATCACCCGGATAGGCTCGCCAAAGTCATCGTAAATCACTTTCTTTTTCGGGCGTCGCGGCGTCTTTTTGGCGGCTGGGGTAGGGCGCTTACGTGCTTCACGACGCTCATCAATGGCTTTAACCACATCATCGACCGGTGTGCGTTCCTGCTTTTTTTCGAACGCCATCGTCTGTTCATGATAACGACCATTCTGCAGTCCCGATTCTCCTCGGGCGAACTCATGCACTTCACCGCCTTTATTGAGGTATTCCTCAATGTCGCGGTTAAGGGCATTTCGCAGGTCACGTTTACTGGTCTTTTTCATGGGCTTCCGGTGCGTGGTTAAATTCTGACCACAAGGGCCAACCTGACAGACTGCACCCGTCCGGGTCAGAATTCAAGACCGCTCCGGATCGAGTTCAGAAAAAAGTCCGAAGAGAATTAGCGTAGACCTGTTTCAGCAGCGACTCCACAGGCACCTGTTTCACATCGGCGATTTTCTCCGCGACAAAGGGCAGATATTTCGGCGCATTCTCCATGCCGCGATAGGGCACCGGCGTCAGGAAGGGGGCGTCGGTTTCCAGCAGCAGACTCTCAAGCGGGGTGGCAGCCACCACATCGCGTACGTTTTCGGCTTTGTTGAAGGTGACGATGCCGTTAATACCCAGGCAGAAACCCAGTTCCACAGCGATTTTTGCCAGCTCCATGCCACTGGTAAAACTGTGCACCACCCCCTTGCGCGCCATCTGCGGGGCGAACTCACGCAGAATTTCAATGGTGTCTTCATCGGCTTCACGGGTGTGGATCACCACTGGCATACCAAACTCTACGGCTAATGCCAGCTGACGGCGGAACACCCGGCGCTGCACCTCACGGTCGCAATGGTCGTAATAATAATCGAGACCGATTTCACCAATGGCGACGACCTTGTCATCCGCCACATTCGCGCGGATAAAGGCCTCAGTCTCATCGTCAAACTTAGCGGCTTCGTGAGGGTGAACACCCAGCGTCGCGTACAGGTTGTCATGCTCATGAGCCAGCCCCAGCGCCACTGGCATATTTTCCGGCTCCACACTGATGGTCATCAGGCGCTCAACACCCTGAGTTCTGGCATCGGCCAGAATCTCGGCAGCGGAACCTTCCTTCAGATAATCGAGGTGGAAGTGGGTTTCAATGATGGGCAGACCGTACTGCGGGATCTCCCGTTTTTTCTTACTCATAACCAATAACCAGATGCTGAATGCCTGTGACTGCGCGGCATTATAAAGGTTCAGGGGAGGGAGTGGCGTATATCTTCACATGCTCGCAAGGTCTGTTGAAATGAAAAGGTACCTAGAATCTGGGGACTTTTCGTCTGCGGTGAGTCCCGTATGACTGAAAGCGAACAGGCCGCCGAGACAGGACGTCGAGGAAGGAATGCTGAGGCAGGGAGCCGAATCATTCCGTGGCCGTTGTGAGTTTA
>JBPEXS010000398.1:0-2270 GCA_052031325.1 Thalassolituus sp.
GGCACGCCCTCTTCCTGCATGATCCGTGTACTCATCTGATAAAAGCTGTCTTCTTTCTGCCGGGCACCGACGGGCTGCGCTGACCAGAAGTCATACACCGGCTGCTCCAGGGCACTGATGAAAGGGTTGAGCAGAGATGTACCGGGGCGTGTCAGGTATGCCCCCTGTGTGCGTGCCACTTCAGCAAGGTTGTGATGGGCTAACAGCGTCGGGGTCACCGCATTGCCTGTCCTGGCGATGTTCTGCGCCAGTTCACGCAGAGCCTCTTTGTCCAGGGCGTCATACAGGCCGTGCCAGACAATGGTTTCCATATGTTCCAGCGTCACTAAGCCATCATCGAGAATCTCTTCAAACGCGATGTGGAAAGGTTTGTCCTGGGGAATGCCCTCGTCACGCAGGCCCTCCGGAGAATGCCCCATGACCGTCATGCCCAATGCGGCGGCTTCACTTAATACGGCTTCATACGCGGCCCGGGACAGATTGGAGTAGACCTTGATATGGCGATAGCCCTGCTGATACTGATCACGCACCGCGGCAACCGCCTCTTCGGCGGTCGATATGAGCTTATGATTGGGCTGCTGATTCGGGCCCGGGCTGTTCAGAATCGGCCCTGTGGTCTGCAGATACGGCCCGGTGAGCTCCCCTGCTTCAATGGCACGGGCGTACTCAAGGTGAAATGGCATGCCTGAGGCATTACGAACGGCGGTAACCCCATATGCCAGATACGCGTTCAGCTCAGTCCTGTCCCAGATATGCACATGAGCATCGATCAGGCCCGGCAGCAGGTACTGACCATTCCCCTCAATAACGTCGACTTCAGCAGCAGGTTCAAAGGTAGCTGCAGGGCCAATGGCCTTGATCACACCCCCTGAGATCAGCACTGACTGGCCCGGCTCAAGCAGTGGACGATCCAGCTGCATCGAAATCAGCTGCACATTGCGAATCAGGGTCTGATCATGATCTGCGGCGTGCGCCGGTAGCTGGCCCAGCATAAAAAACAGAAGGGGAAATACGCGAATCATCAGAAGGCTCCTCCGGCTGGCCTGTCAGTTTTTCAGTACCCGAACTCTGGATGCACCAAGAAAAACCAAAGCCGCTGGTGTTGCAAGTCAGAATGCCCGCTTTGCCAGAGACCCGGCCTTAAAAGTAGGTAAGTACCCACTTTCAAAGGCGATCAGTGTTCCAGGTCAAGTAGCCACTGTTTGCGCTCGAGCCCACCGGCGTATCCGGTCAGGCGACCGTCGGCCCCCACAACACGGTGACAGGGCACGATGATGGCAATCGGATTTGCTCCGTTTGAGGTACCTACAGCCCGCACCGCTTTCGGATTTCCGATGGCCTGTGCAATGTCGCTGTAACTGCAGGTCTGCCCATAGGGAATGTTCTGCAGTGCCTGCCAGACCTGCTGACGGAAAGCCGTACCCATGGCGGCAAGAGGGAGATCAAACTCCCGCCTGCTGCCCGCGAAATACTCTCTTAACTGAGCAGCCGCCGCGGCCGTCACAGAATTGCCAGCCGATGATTCACCGGGGCCAGCCTCTTCAGTAAAGCGGGCTTCAGTCAGGCCGCACTCGGTTGCCGAAATACGCATTGGCCCGAGTGGGGTATTCAGATATTCAGTCGCGGGGGCAATGTCTGGCATGGTGCAGGCCTCTGTCCGGTGATCTGTCTATTGAAAAGCGCTTCCCTCTGCCTGTAAACCCTCTGCCTATAAACCCTCTGCCTGTAAAGATGGCGACGGATAAAGCCAGGGCTACCGACTGTCAAATAGCGACACAACTAATTCTGAAGTACATCGAATGCCATTAAAACGATCTGAAATGCTGCCCCATTCAGGCAGGGCAGTTACGTCTGCTACACCGGTATGAAAGAAATATCTTAAAAATCCACCACCTGCGGGCAACCCCACATCGGTTAACTGACAAGAGTCTATGGCAGTAAGTCTCATACGAACGACAGAGAACAGCATCCACCTTCTGAGCCACGCCTCAGTAATTGTCGCCTTCGTTGCACTTTGTCTCCGTATCGTCGTGCAACAGTCTGTTTGTCCCGCCCTGCCACTGGCCATTGCGGCCATGCTTTGTATACTGGCCTGCGCTGGCCAAAAGCCGGTTTTACCTGAGTGGATTTCAGGTGATTGCCATACCCTGGCAACCAATGGGCACACAGAAGATGCCCTTACTTCAAAAGAGTGACGAAAGAACAATGAAAAAGCTTATTAGCGCTGGTGTTACCGCACTGGCTCTGACCGCCACCCTACCTGCGGCAGC
>JBPEXS010000399.1:0-1256 GCA_052031325.1 Thalassolituus sp.
AGTTTATTGAATTTGTAGGCAAGAAGGACCCCTTACAGGCCGGAAAACTGAGCGTGCAATGGGTCGGTGCGATGCTGCACTGGGTGCGGTTTATTGAAGCTCAGCCTGCCAGTCAGGTGGCACCGATGATTGTTCAGGGCGATCACGATGAGACCGTCGACTGGGAGCACAATATGAAGGTACTGCTGGAGAAATTCCCGGCTCGGGAACTGGCGATGATTCCTGATGGCCGTCACCACCTGGTTAACGATGGTAAAACCAAGCGTGAACTGATGTATAGCCTGATTGCCGAACGGCTGAAACAGGCAGGGACGGCACCGGCGGCCAACGCCGGTTAAACCGTCCACTATTGATGCCCTTTACTTCTTAACGATCCTTGGGGCTGACCATTCGCTTTCCAGAATCGCATCCATCGGATCGTACATGCGCAGTGTCACCTCGAAATCTTCCGGAGGCACGGGCAACCAGTTCGACAGAGGTGCACCTGCCGGTGGTTCAGTACCGATATGAATGACCAGACTGCCATCTGCTTCGTACTGTAACCCGGTATTACTGCTGACGGCGTATTTCTGAATACCCGTGATGCCCAGGTTTTCAACGGCCTCGTTATCAACCAGGAAGCCATCTTTGTCGTACACCGTGATCGACCAGAAGGCTCGCACCGGAGGTAGCTCTTCCTGTGTGAAGGTCAGTGTGTACTCGGATTCGCCGGTTAACAGTCCGAAGTTATCGTCCCGTGTCAGGTTCTGGTACACCGCGAATTCACCCCGGTTCGCGCCGAAACCAATCTGCGACACCACACCACGGATAAAATACTGATCTTCGAAATCGCCCAGCGGGATCATTTTCGGATCAGGCCCCCAGTTGCGGCCGATACGCAGGCCTGCGATCACCAGATCCAGAGAGGCCTGCGCATTGCGTACACCATCTTCCAGACTTTCCAGTTCAAAGTAATTCAGCGAGGTCACACTGGCATTGGCCTGAGGGCCAACGTTGATGGATGCCAGTTTATCCATCATGTCGTCATCAAACGCTGTGGTCGGAAACTTAAGCAACAGGCTGTGCAACCGCGAGAAGAACTCGACCGGTGTGAGGTCTTGCACCACGTCCTCTGGCTGCTTGCGCTTCTTGCATTCAATCCGGGGAGTACGTTCTCTGTCGCGGGTAATATAGGGGCGCAGCTGATACTGATCCTGAATGTCGTTTACGGCCTGAAGTGGCTCGCCGTCGAGAATTTCAGTCCGGCCAACGATCCA
>JBPEXS010000004.1:0-2774 GCA_052031325.1 Thalassolituus sp.
CACAGCGAGGTGGTTGGGTGTGTGCCAGTACCAAATGCCAGCCCTGGGTCCAGCAGCAGGTTTACAGCCTCTGGCTCAGGTGGCTCACGCCAGCTGGGACAAACCCAGAGACGCTCACCGAACTTCATTGGGTGGTATTCATCCATCCAGGCACGGATCCAGTCTTTGTCTTCAAGGATCTCTATTTTCGTGTCTGGCAGAGGTTCTTTGCGTTTGGCCTGATAGGTCTGTTCCAGGCGCTGACGCAATTCATCCGGGTGTTCGGTTGCCGGAAACAGTCCGATCACCTGAGTAGAGTCCCACAGCGGGGTTGAGCCCAGCTCAGGTTCCAGAATGGGCTGGTCGGCACCGTCTTCCAGCGTGACCGACAGAGAGCCGCAGGCCTGCAGGCTATCTTCGAGTGTCTGCACCTGAGGCGGCTGCGCGTGAATGCGTATCTGAATCCAGGACATGCTCAGCTCCCCTTCAGCTGGTTGAGGGCCGCCTGCAGGGCCAGCTCGTAACCCTGAGTACCCAGACCACAGATAACACCCACGGCAATATCTGACAGATAAGAGTGCTGACGGAAGGCTTCACGCGCATGCACATTGGAGATGTGTACTTCAATAAAAGGTATCGCGACACCGGCCAGAGCATCGCGCAGGGCAACGCTGGTGTGCGTAAAGGCACCGGGGTTGATCAGAATAAACACAGTACCGTCTTCACGGGCGTTGTGAATACGGTCAATCAGCGCGTGTTCGGCGTTGCTCTGGAACTGTTCCAGTGAACAGCCAGCGGCCGCAGCCAGTGGGGTCAGGTGTGCGGTAATGTCGTCGAGCGTGGTGGTGCCGTAAATGTGGGGTTCGCGGGTGCCCAGCAGGTTCAGGTTGGGGCCATTGAGAACCAGAATGCGAGTCATCGTGGGGGGATTCCATCAGTATCTTCCCGGAGTGTGCCGAAAAAGCCTGCAG
Organism: Thalassolituus sp.; assembly: GCA_052031325.1. Lineage (GTDB taxonomy): Bacteria > Pseudomonadota > Gammaproteobacteria > Pseudomonadales > Oceanobacteraceae > Thalassolituus. The sequence goes on from JBPEXS010000004.1 coordinate 951, forward strand.
CCGTCCAGACTGGGCCTATTCATCAGGCGATTTGCTCATGTCCGGCTATAGTTGAATACATGATCCGAACTTCCGCTCACTGTCTGCATACTCCCTCTGGCCACGGCAACAGGCGACCCGTTTCAGTACTGGCCGCTGCGCTGGTCGTACCGGTATTGCTGTTTGCCGGAGTCAGTGAGTGGGTTGATCAATGGGTGCCGAAGGCGTTAGTGACGAAAGCAGAAAAAGAGCACGATCGCCGGGCAGGTGAGCGGATTGAGGCCTGGCGGAAGATGATGGCGGATGCAACGAATCAGTCTGAGCCGCAGAAGCTGGAAACCGTTAACCGCTTTTTTAACCGCACCCTGCGTTTCCGTTCTGACAGTAAACACTGGAAGAAAGAGGATTACTGGGCCAGCCCCTACGAAGCTCTGGCCACCAACGGCGGTGACTGTGAAGACTACGTGATTGCCAAATACTACAGCCTGACCCGGCTGGGCGTGCCCAGCTCAAGCCTGCGGATCACCTACGTTAACGCCATTGAACTGAAACAGGCACATATGGTGTTGGCCTATTTTCCCAAACCGGACGCTGTTCCCCTGGTGCTGGATAACCTCATAATGGACATCCGTCCGGCGAATAAACGCCGCGACCTGGACCCGGTGTACAGCTTTAACGCCGAGGGAATGTGGCTGGATAAAATGAAGGGGCGTGCCATTCTGATGGGACATCCCAACAAACTCGACTTGTGGACGGACCTGCGGGTCCGCATGAACTTACTAGGTATGGATCTCTGAATATGACCCTCAGACGACAGTTTTCTCTGTTAACCGGCCTGCTGATACTGGTACTGACGGCGGGCAGCCTCGCGGTGACCGTTCTGAACAGTCGCAATCACTTCGAGCAACAGCTGAATGCCCGTGCCTTTGATGCCGCAACTGCTCTGGCGGTGGCTCTGTCGCATACCGATATGCAGGATCAGGTTGCCCAGTCACGACTGATCGATGTGTTATTTGATCGTGGGTTTTATGAAGAAATCCGTTTTACCCTGAGCTCGGGTGAAGAGATTCACCGTCATGCACGCAGCGCCTTTGAGAACAACGCCGCTCCTGCCTGGTTCCGCCATCTTGTGCCTCTGACGATTATGCCGGCAGACGCGGATGTCACCAGTAACTGGCGGCGTATGGGCACGGTGACCGTGGTCAGCCACAGCGACTTTGCTTACCGCGATCTGTGGCAGATTGTGCGCTCTGAAATTCTCTGGTTTGGTTGGGTTCTGATGATCAGTCTGGTGGCGTTGCAGCTGCTGCTTAAGGTGCTGTTTCATCCACTGAAGCGGGTGGAGCGTCAGGCCATCGCCATTACGGATCGTCAGTGGCAGGTGCAGGAGCAGATTCCAAAATCCCGTGAGCTCAAGCGGGTGGTGCTGGCGATGAACAAAATGGTGGTCAAGCTGCAGGCCATCTTTGATGAGCAGGTAGAGGCAAACCGTCGCATCCGCGAAGAATCCATGATGGACATGGTCTCTGGTCTGCTTAACCGCAAAGGTTTTGATCTGCGACTTTCTCATGTCGTTGAGTCGGGTGAGGAGCACAGCGGTGTCTTGATGCTGATTCAGATTCAGGACTTTTCCAGTTATAACCAACAACAGGGTCGTGAAGCCGGGGATGAATTACTGCGCTCCGTCGGACAGTTACTGGAAGAATGGCAGACTGAATTTACCGGCACCATCACCGGGCGTCGGACCGGAGCCGACTTCTCGATATTTACCCCCTGTACGGACCATCATCAGGCCGAAGAGTTGATGAGTCAGCTGTATGCCCGCATCAGTACCACCGTGGTGAC
>JBPEXS010000040.1:0-1205 GCA_052031325.1 Thalassolituus sp.
ATTGCGGGTTATTGCCGTTTCCGCGACTGCAAACACGAAACCGAGCCGGGTTGTGCGATTCTGAAGGCGCTGGACGAAGGCATCATCAGTGAAGAGCGTTTTATCAGTTATCAGCGCATTCTGGCGACGCTGACAGCACTCTGACCGATCACTCAGACTGCTCGTTTAAACCCAGGCTGACTGGCCGGAAATGGCTTACCAGAATACTTCATCCTGATTCGGTGGATTGTCGTAGCTGTTATCCATTCTTTCCCGGTCTTCAATCAGACCCTGCATGGCGTCGTTGATCTGCGGCACCTGTTGCTGCACTTCGGTGCTTTCCTCCCCTAGGTAGCGGATTTCAGAAGAGCCATTTTCGACCGGTTCAATTTTCTCATTCAGCAGCGTAATGGAAATACGGCGGTTTTCTGCAGCCAGTGGGTTATCAACCCGTAACGGCGCTGAATCACCTTTGCCGATCACGGCGGCAATCTGCTGCTTGGAGATACCGGCTTCCATCAGGGCCCGGCGTGCCGCATCGGCACGCAGTGACGACAACTGCCAGTTCATATCATCTTCTTCGCGCTGGCCCTGCATCTGAGCCGCATCCGTATGCCCGGCAATCGACAGTCGGTAGCCCATGTTTTTCAGGAGCGGAGCCAGCTCCCAGAGAATATCTTCGGTGTAGTACTTAAGCTGGGCACTGCCGGATTCAAACATAGGCCGGTCAGTCTGCTCGACCAGCTGCAGGCGCACACCTTCTGTAGTGATATCCACCAACAACTGATTGCGGAACGGGCTGAAGGTCGGGTTGGAATCCAGACGAGCCTGTAACTCAGTACGCTCAGCCTCGAGGCGCTTCTGCTGCAAGGTATCGGCCAGACTCTCGATGTCTTCGGCGGGCATCACATGGTCAGGGTCCTGCAGTTCGGACTCAGAGACATTATCCTGCACCGTAGGCGAACCACCGAGATCAATAACGTATTTGGAGGGGACTTTACTGCCGTCTTCTTCGGCTTTGGGCTCCTGAAAATACCCGGAAATCGCTTCGCGCTGTTCTTCGTTGGAGGAGTTGATGATCCACAACACAATAAACAGCGCCATCATGGCCAGAGCGAAGTCGGCCATGGCAACCTTCCAGGCACCGCCTTCTTCTTCATGACCAACGCGCCGGTAACGACGCACGATAATGGGTGGCTGATCGCTGATTTTATCCATCAGCGTCC
>JBPEXS010000400.1:0-1135 GCA_052031325.1 Thalassolituus sp.
TCAGAACCGTATATCCCTGTGCTTCCAGCTCGGCTTTCAGGTCGGCATAGATATCATCGGTGATGCTCTGCATGGTGGCCTCTGACACACCGGTCAGTGAGGCTTTCAGGGTGGCTTTGGCGTAATCACCAGCGGAGGTATGGCGGATCATCGGGCTGCTGGCTTTGGATGAGCTGCGGTCTTCGGTGATGAAGGTGACACCGACGTTGCCGATGTACACCTGCTGCTTGCCTTCCATCACATCCAGTTTATGGGTGTCGAGCTTTACCGATTTGCTGTCACTGGCGTCTTTCGCACCACCGGTTGCACAGCCGCCTAACAGGAGTGCGGCGCCAAAGGTCATGATCATCAGGTTTTTCATACAAGGTCCTCTCATAAAAAAGAACTGCATTCTGGTGTATGAACCCTTGTTCAGGCACCCCTGTTCAGGGGGGAAGCCTCAATGCCGGTCGGCAGGATGGATCAGTCCCAGATCTATGGCCTGTAATGTGGCTTCGGCGCGGTTACTGACCTGCAACTTCTGATAAATGTTTTTCAGGTAACTGGCGGCGGTGTTGTGCGCGATCTTAAGCGCCTCGGCGGCACGGCGCACGCTGTAGCCGTTGGCAATCAGCACCAGCATGTCTTCTTCGCGCGGGGTCAGGGGCGTGTGCTTGTCACGGCGCGGGTGAAAATGCGTCAGCATGGCCTGCGCGATGTCGGCGGAAATCGGCGGACGGCCACTGAGTATGCCCAGCAGGGCAGCCAGCAGGTCGTCGTCGGTATCGCTCTTGAGCAGATAACCATCGGCACCGGCGCGCAACGCCGGGAACAGATGACCGCTGTCGTCGAAAATAGTGGTCACCACGCACAGGGTATCGCTGCGGGCGTCTTTGAGTTCGCGGATCAGAGTGGTGCCGTCACCGTCCGGCAGGCCCAGATCAATCAGGGCGATGTCCGGCACCTGCTGCTGTATCTGCGCCCGTGCCTCGCGTACCCCGCCTGCGGTGTGAATCTCAACCCCGGGAAATGCGTGCATGGCCAGAGTGGTCAGCCAGGCTGTGACTTCGGGCAGGTCTTCAATGATGAGGAGATGTTTCAAACCGGTTTCCGACATGGTGATGAAAAAGGCAGTATTGAAAGGCTGCTGAAAAAG
>JBPEXS010000401.1:0-1384 GCA_052031325.1 Thalassolituus sp.
ACGGCGGTCAGCAACAGCGCCTGCATCCAACGACTGAACGAAATCAATTCTGCACTCCAAAATTCTGGTTAATGGTAAAGCGCTTGTTGCCCCGCTGTACCTCAATTCTTGCACGCCCATCATTCATCACCTGTTCAAACAGCATCTGGTCAGACTGTGTGTCTCCCAGAGGCTGGCTGTTGATGGACAGTATTTTATCGCCCGGCTGCATCCCTGCCTTGAGCAATACGGAGTTGCCGGTAATGCTGTAACCTTCACCTACCCCGACGGATTCAATACCCAGGCTGCGGATCAGGAGTTCAGGAGATTCCTGCGCCAGCTGGCCCGCCATAGTAACAAAGTCACTGGGGCGGCGTATCTGGCTGAACTGTTCGGTCATGCTCTGAATGCGGTCGTCGTCATTACGGGACGACGGAGCCGGACTGCGCCCGACCTGACGGGTCATAAGTGCGGTTGATTTGTCATCGTCTTCGAATTTAAGCGTTTCCAGCTTACCTGAGGTATCCAGGATCACGCGGTCTTTGTACACATCCGCCAGCTTGGTTCGGCCCTGTACAATGTCACCCACCCGATAGAACTCACCGGCAGACCCCGGACGGGCAATAATGGCACCGGATTCTTTCGGATCTGTGGCATGGGTCGCTCCCAGAAGCACAAGACGCAGTTTGGTTTCTGGTGCGTCGTTGACCTTTTTCTGCACAATGACCGGCGCTTCACCCACCTCACCGAAAACATGATAAGGGGCGGCACTGACCTGTACACCGCTATGACGGTTACCGCCGGCATTGTCTGGCTCAGGCAGTATCAGCGGCGCAGGCGCAATCACCAGCCACACCAGGCGCGCCAGCAGAATGGCGAAGATCAGCGTCAGCAGTAATCTGCCGATCAGCAGAGTCCGGCGCTGCCAGGGTTTCAGTTCGGGTGTGGCTGCAGTTATTGAGGTCATGGGTTACATCACTTTCTGCGAGACTTCGAAGACGACCGTGTCTTCATCGGCCTGCTTATCTGGCCATGTCTGGCCGGCGATATCAATAGCGCGCCGCAGTACGCGCACGCCACCCCAGCCGTCCGGTTGCAGATAGGCTTCACCAATCGGCTCACCAGCGTCAGTGACCACTGGCAGAAGAATGTTATCACCGAGGGTTTCAGCGGTGGCAATCAGCATAGGCAATTCAGCAGTCTGGGTCTTACCACGCTGCAGCGGATAGGTGACCTGTCCGCCGCTGTATACCAGCTGGCCACTGACGTTCAGCAGTTGCTGATCCTGCAGGGAAATCGCTGCGTTAAGACCGGAGAGCTCAAAATTACCGTTCAGAGAAACCTGTTGTGGTGCCAGTACTGGAGACAGCAGGTCTGCATCCATATAGCCATCCAGGTCCGTAAA
>JBPEXS010000402.1:0-1953 GCA_052031325.1 Thalassolituus sp.
AGCACCGGCGTTTCCATCGCCATTGATGACTTCGGTACCGGCTATTCATCACTCTCTTACCTGAAACGCCTGCCCATCGACGTACTCAAGGTCGACCGCTCTTTCGTAATGGATATTCCTGAGGACGAAAACGACATGGCCATCACCGCCGCCGTCATCGCCATGGCCCATAAACTCGGCCTGAAAGTCATTGCAGAAGGTGTCGAAACCCAGGAGCAACTGGAATTCCTGCGCCAGAACAACTGCGACGAAGGCCAGGGCTTCCTCATCAGCCGCCCGCTGTCACTGGGGCAGCTGCATCAGTTCCTGGTCGACAGCAACCAGAAGGTCGGCAACAGCTTCGACCGCTGATCGGGTTCAGGCATAATAGCCCCGAACCCAATCGCTTCCTGATTCATGTCGACCTCATTCAGTGACACCGTACTGGCCTGGTACGAACAGCACGGCCGCAAACACCTGCCCTGGCAACAGAACATCACCCCCTACCGGGTTTGGGTGTCCGAGATCATGTTGCAGCAGACACAGGTCACCACCGTCATCCCTTATTTCGAGCGCTTTATGCAGCGCTTCCCGGATGTACAGTCACTGGCCTCTGCCCAACAGGATGACGTGCTGCATCTCTGGACTGGCCTTGGTTACTACGCCCGTGGCCGCAACCTGCACAAATGCGCACAGACGCTGGTTGAGCAGCATGGCGGAGAGTTCCCACGCAGCGTCGAACAACTCAGCGAGCTGCCCGGTATAGGCCGCTCAACTGCGGGGGCCATCGCCAGCATCAGTATGGGTATCGAGGCGCCTATTCTTGATGGCAACGTCAAACGTGTGCTCACCCGTTTCTTTGCCGTAGAAGGCTGGCCGGGCATCACCAAAGTGCAGAACCAACTGTGGGACAAAGCTACCGAACTGACCCCCTCCCACAGTACCCGCCAGTACACCCAGGCAATGATGGATCTCGGCGCAACGCTCTGTACCCGCTCAAAACCTGGCTGTGGGCTCTGTCCACTGGCACCACAGTGTGAAGCACATGCACAGGGACGTGAGAAAGACTTCCCGTACAGTAAACCTAAGAAAGAGAAGCCAGCAAAAGACACCGTGATGCTGATACTGCGTGACCCGGATGGCCAGATTCTTTTACGCCAACGCCCACAGACTGGTATCTGGGGTGGCCTCTACAGCTTTCCCGAAATAGCCCAGCTCGAAGACACACAGGGCTGGCTGGCCACTCATCAGGCGAAATCAGCAGAGACCGAGGTGCTTGACAGCTTCCGCCATACCTTCAGCCATTACCACCTCGATATCACCCCTGTGTTGGTTCGTCTGCAGCAGCCATTAACCGCCGTGGGGGAAGCCACCGAACATTGGTACAATCCAGAGAAACCTTCTGAGATTGGCCTAGCAGCCCCGGTTAAAAAGCTGCTGGATATCCTCGCCCACACAGATTGAATGTTTGCCAGACACAGGCATCGACGAATACAGAGAGACTTATGACCCGCACCGTACACTGCCGCCGCTATGGCGAAGAACTCGAAGGACTGGCCCAGCCGCCCTTCCCCGGCCCCGCTGGCGAAGCCATCTACAACGAGGTTTCCAAGAAAGCGTGGGAGGAATGGACTACCCACCAGACCCGCCTGATCAATGAGAAACACCTCAACATGATGTCGCCAGATGACCGCAAATACATCAGTGAACAGCGCGAAAAATTCCTGACTGGTGAAAATTTCGACAAAGCGGAAGGCTATGTTCCTGAAAACAAAGAAAAATAACAGCCAACTGTTGACACCCGTCAGCCTTGAGGTTTTAATACGCGCCTCCTGAGAGACATCACTGTTTCACAGCGCCCAGATAGCTCAGTTGGTAGAGCAGAGGATTGAAAATCCTCGTGTCCGTGGTTCGATTCCGCGTCTGGGCACCACGAATACCGAAAGGCCCGTTCAGCAATGGACGGGCCTTTTT
>JBPEXS010000403.1:0-2348 GCA_052031325.1 Thalassolituus sp.
CGCAGCATAGAGAAACGCACGCCGGAATCGTAGCCACCCATCACATCCAGCACCGGGGCACCGCTCTGCTCCCAGAGCAACAGCGGTTTCTGCTCTTCCTGGTCGTCATCGGTCAGCCGGAATACCTGGCGCTTCTCACCCTGCCAGACACTCAGCATAGGAATCAGAGTCTGACGACGGCGGCCATCTTCCAGCTCCAGGCCATACACCACTGCAGCCGGTACCCGGGCAGAGGCCAGCATGTCGCGCAGTAATTGTGGCAGGCGATTCTGATAGGCACGCTTAAGCAGACGGACGTTCTGCGGCGCTTCGCTCTGGTTAAAGCGTTTGATCAGTTCCCGGGCAAAGCTGAAATTATCGGCAGACGTCTGAAAGGCATCTGACATCAGGGCTTCAATGGCTGTCCGGTAAGGGTCCGGCCAGTCGACCGACGCCGCCAGTGTCGGTGGTGGTGGCTGACGCAATACTGGGGCCGCGGATTCCACCAGATCAACATGATAATAGAGTTCCTGCACACCCCTGGCTGAACGCACGGTCCATTGAGCACGGGGGGTACCTGCCCGGTTCGGGTCGACCTCGAGAAAATTGAGTCCGTAACCCGGAGACGCGCCGGATTCACGCACCACACTGAAACCCTGCTGGTCAGTGGGTCGGGCCAGCGAAACTTTCACCGGACCATCTTCAGCGACAAAGCTTACTTTAGCTTCCAGCGACCAGATGGTGCGGGCATCACCGGGCAGCAAGGGAATGTCGTAAACCCAGTAACGATGCACCATCATCAGCACACCGGTGGCAAAAATCACTGCCACCAGCACATAAAACATGAGTGAAGACGGGCGTGTCATGGCCGGAACTCCAGGTCATCCGGAGTCACTTTCGGATGCATATAAGACTCTCCAGAATCCACCAGAGTGATATCACGCAGGAAAGAACGCCCCAGCAGCACGGGGTAATCCATCCGTGTGCGGTCGGCGAGGGTAAATTCGGTTTTCTGTTGAATGGCGTGACCCAACATCACATCCAGCTCAATCACCGGGCGTCGATCAATGTCGTCATATGAAGCCTGGCGGATACGTACGAACCGTTTCAGGGGTGCCTCCAGCGGGATGGCCTCTTTGTCTTCGTCACCGGTATCCAGTTCAAACGACACCCAACGCTTACCATCACGTTCAAAGCGTTGAATATTCCGTGCACTGATGGACGACAGTGACGCGCCGGTATCCACCCGGGCGGCATAATGGCGGCCCGGCGGATTAAGGAAGATCCATTCTTTAGCACCGAGAATGGTTTTACTGTCCGCCCCGACCGGAACGGCTTCCGGTGTTGGCAGCACGCATTCTGTCGCCGTCTGATCAAAGCGGATGCTGTCCAGCTCCTGCTGTTGGGCGTTCAGGGTTTCATTCAGAGTCTGCAACTGACGGGTCTGCTGATCCAGACGGTCACCCAGGGCAAACAGATCTTCATCCGTTACTGAGGCAGGCTGGCACTGGGTTTCAAGCAATGACTGAATGCCATCCAGCGTGACGTCGCGGTGTTGCGGCCCTGGCCATTGGGCGCAGGACGTGGCCATTGTGGAAAGCAGCACAACAACAGCCGCAGACCATGAGTTAACACGCATAGGGAGCCTTAAATACACAGAAAAGTGAGTTATTTAACCACAGCGAAAGCTTTGTCAGACAGCACGATTGCGCACAGTGGCTGGGTTTGACTACAAGAGTCAGACCTTGCCTGTTTCAAAGGTTCCGTCGGAGTGAAAGCGCGCTACCTGCTGGCGTTTCCGGGCCAGCAACAGGGGCTCATCATCGTAAAACAGAAAGTTCTTCCAGCATTGACGGAACGTGCCCCAGGAAGTCTGGATCACATGGTGGTGGTCATAACAGAAAAACACCTGGGTGTTGAGCTCCCAGTCGGGGAAATCCAGCTCTTCAGGCAGATCGGTCAGGTCAGACTCCCAGCGCGATTGCCAGTCGGAACGGGTGTGCCAGATACCATTGCGGGCTGGCCAGTCATCACCGAGAAAGTGACTGGCATGGGTGGCTTCTTTACTGATCCGGGATTTCCAGAACTGCATGGCTGAGTGTTCTGACAAGGGCCGGATATCAGCAAGCAGAGCCTCATCCACCGGCAGTTCACGATGGCGGAAAATCCATGCCTGAGGGTAATCCTGTAACTCGGTGTACTCCATAGCCCGTCCAGATATCGCGATAGGTAATGTTTGAGTGTGACACAAAAAAGCTGCCCGTGGGCAGCTTCAGTGGACAGTGCGGCAGAGCTTACTCCGCAGAGCCGAAGGTTTTCTCAGCCATAAACTGCTGTACGGTCGCCAGGTCAGCTGGCAGAACATCCAG
>JBPEXS010000404.1:0-5610 GCA_052031325.1 Thalassolituus sp.
CGTCTGTCTGAAGACACGCTGAGCGTGACTCGAAACAGGTGGGTTGATTAACGGCAGGCGATCTCAAAACTTGCCACTTGATAAAACGACCGGAGTGTATCGACTTTATGGTAGTTATTCGTTTGGCCCGTGGTGGCTCTAAGAAACGTCCTTTTTATCACATCAACGTAGCTGACGCGCGCGCACCACGCGACGGTCGCTTTATCGAGCGTGTAGGGTTCTTCAACCCAGTTGCTCGTGGCCAGGAAGAGCCAACCCGTCTCGATCTCGAGCGTGTTGAATACTGGCTGGCGAAAGGCGCACAGCCTACTGATCGTGTAGCTAAGCTGATCAAAGACGCCAAGAAAGCTCAGGCTTAATTGGTAAACCCCGGGGAGAGCACAGTGTCAGACCAGAACATCCACGTTCTCGGAAAAATCAGCACTGCGTTCGGTATCAAAGGATGGGTGAAGGTGTATTCCTACACAGATCCGATGAGCAATATTCTGGAATACCCGATCTGGTACATCCGTAAAGATGGCCAGTGGAAAGAGTTCAAGGTATTGCAGGGTAAGACCCAGGGGAAAGGTTTAGTAGCCTGCCTGCAGGGAATAAACGATCGCGATCTGGCACTGTCTTTACATCAGTGCGACATCGGGATCCCCGAAGAGCAGCTTCCTGAACTGGACGAAGATGAACATTATTGGTTCCAGCTGATCGGCCTGAAAGTGGTTAACACTGAAGGCGTGGTACTGGGCCAGGTAAAAGAACTTTTTGATTCCGGTGGCGGTAATCAGGTGATGACAGTGCAGCCTTGCGAAGGCAGCGTTGATCAGCAACAGAGACTGCTTCCTTTTGTGGATCAATACGTTCTCGAAGTCGATCTGGACGGCGGTATGATCCAGGTAGACTGGGACCCGGATTTTTAACCCCTGGCCAACAGGGCCAGAGAGGAGTGAAGACCGGTGTGGTTTGGTGTTGTAACTCTGTTTCCTGACATGATTCAGGCGTTGACCGGACAAGGGGTCAGCGGACGCGCAGTTAAACAGGACAAAGTAAGTGTAACCTGCTGGAATCCACGGGATTACGCCTACGACAACTACCAGACAGTGGACGATCGACCGTATGGCGGTGGCCCGGGCATGTTGATGAAAATTCAGCCTCTGCGCGATGCCATCCATGCTGCGAAAGCAGCAGCTGGTGACGGCGCGAAGGTGATCTATATGTCACCCCAGGGCCGTAAGCTGGATCAGCAGGGCGTACTTGAGCTTGCTCAGCACGACAAACTGATTCTGGTTGCCGGGCGATACGAAGGTATTGATGAGCGTCTGATTGAGCGCGAAGTTGACGAAGAATGGTCTGTCGGAGATTTCGTACTCAGTGGTGGGGAACTGCCAGCTATGACGTTAATGGATGCCGTGATCCGGTTGGTGCCCGGCGTGCTGGGACACGAACTGTCAGCGCAGCAGGACTCCTTTATGGATGGCTTGCTGGATTGTCCGCATTACACCCGACCTGAAGTTTACGAAGGTCAGACAGTGCCAGAGGTACTGTTGAGTGGAAATCACGAGAAAATCCGTCAGTGGCGCCTCAAGCAGGCGTTGGGTCGAACCTGGCAACGCAGACCCGACTTATTGGCAGAACTGGAACTGACTAACGAGCAACAAAAGTTATTGACAGAATATCTGAACGAGCACGCTGAGAGCCCGTCAGACTGTTAAGGAGCGAACAATGAGCAACAAGAACCCAATCATTCAGCAGATTGAAAACGCGCAGCTGAAAGACGCGATCCCAGCTTTTGGCCCTGGTGACACTGTTGTCGTTCAGGTAAAAGTTAAAGAAGGTACCCGTGAGCGTCTGCAGGCGTTCGAAGGTGTGGTTATCGGTAAGCGTAACCGTGGCCTGAACTCTGCTTTCACCGTACGTAAGATTTCTCACGGTGTTGGCGTTGAGCGTACTTTCCAGACTCACAGCCCACTGGTTGACAGCATTGCTGTTAAACGTCGTGGTGATGTTCGTCAGGCGAAACTGTACTACCTGCGTGAGCGTAGCGGTAAGTCTGCACGTATCAAGGAAAAGGTATAAACCTTTACCTGCTGTACAAAACGGGCCTCAGTGCCCGTTTTTTTTTGCGGGCGCAGTTCACACTTTGCGCGGGAACCCAGCGGGTAACCTATGCTCAAAGGCTGTTGTTTGATTATCCGGGAAAAATAACGATGAAAACCTTGTACACCCCTTTTATGGCCATGCTGCTGTTGCTGGCATCACTGGCGTCAGCAGAGGACTCTTTGCTGAGTCGCGCAGATGCGCAGATGAAAAAGGTTCTCGGGCCTGAAGTCGTGGTGACCGAAGCCGTGCCTATGGCCGGTGGTCAGTTGGTGGAACTGATTCTGAATGATGGCAATACGATTCATATGACGCCGGATCTGGGCTTTTTTGTGTACAACAAGAATGTCTACCAGGTGACCGGTGACGGGTTTCTGAACATCAGTGACGCACGTCTGACTCTGACCCGGGCAAAGGCCATGGCGGACATCCCTGACAGCCGCGCGGTCATGTTCAAAGCCAAAGGCGAAGAGAAAGCCGTGATTAATGTGTTTACGGATATTGATTGTGGTTATTGCCAGAAACTGCACCAGGAAGTTCCGGAGCTGAATGAACTGGGTATCACTGTGCGCTATCTGGCCTATCCCCGCTCTGGTATCCATGACGCGGAAACGGATGAGCTGACGGCTTCGTATCAGAAGATCAATTATGTCTGGTGCCAGGATGACCGTGCTGAGGCCATGACAGAAATGAAGAACAGCCAGCGCTCGCTGTCGCAGGCGTACTCTACCTTCCGCTCTGCAACCAATGATCAGCAGAAGCAACGTGCCATGGTGAAGTTTTCATCACTGAAGAAAGAGATGGATGAGACGCTTGCTGAGGCTGAGTTATGTGACTCACCGGTTGAAGCCCAGTTCAACCTCGGACGTTCTCTTGGTATCACAGGGACACCAAGCCTGATTACCCAGGATGGTGCACTCTTTCCTGGCTACCTTCCGGCGGAAGAGCTTGCCCGTCGTCTGAATGTCATGTGAGGACAGGTACTTTGCTGCCATGGCCGCTCAGGCGACTGTGACAGTATGAATTCTGGCAGATGACATTCTGGTGTCATCTGAATGACAGAAAACCCTAGAAAACTAGGGGAATCACGCCGTATCCGCGCAAGCCGATGCGGCGTTTTTTTAGGTATTTTGTATCACTCTGGAAGGCTAAGGGCTGTTTCCTGCCGGTCAGTATACTCAACAGGACCCTTGGCAGGGTCATTTTGAGTGCACGAAGTCATATTTTGGTGCTGGCTTATTCACACCTGTTTATTTGCGTCAAAAAAAAGCCCGATTTGTTGAAGATTTCCCGCAAAAACCTATTGATTTTATTAAGTTATTGAAAAATAAGAAGTTTTTAACTGATCAAAAAATAACCAAAATAAGGTGCCCCCACGCACTCTAAGGCATCCTCGCAATTTTTAAAGTGTTATCCACTATGTTATCCACAGATTTTGTGGGCAACTTTCAGATTCTGGTGAACTTTCATGCAGATGTGAGAATGTCGCACACAAAATCCGCTGACGCGCCCTGTGGTTTACCGTTTGTTACAAAAGGTAATTCACACCTGTCATCCTTTTGTCGTATTTCCTGGAAGGCTGCACACCGGACTGAAAATCATGTATCCCGTCACTCCTGTCTGTGTCCGCGGGTCCAGTGCGGGCCGTGTGTGACAGCCAGGTTTCACACTGTCGCCTGACCCCTGTCCGTCCAATGTTTTAACGAACTCATGTTAATCTCTCCGTCTGAAGGTCTTCAGATCAATAGCAAAGGCAGTGGATACGATGATGCGATGGATGTTGAGTACGCTCCTGGGGTTATGGTGCATGACGGTGAATGCCGAACCTGTAGCCTGGGATGGTCCGGGGGCTGGGGGATGGGATACCCGATCATCGCGGCACTTCATGGTGCACTATCCCCGCCAGGGAGGTTATGACGAATTATCTGTTCGCGTACTTGAGGAGGCTGAGCAGGCACATTCAGAGCTGACGCCTTTCTTTGGTTCGGCTCCTGAGCTGAAGACTCACCTCGTGATCTCTGATGATCACGATATTGCTAATGGCTGGGCGACGTTCTTTCCCTTTCCTCAGATCCGGCTGTATCTGACTCCTCCCTACGACCTGTCCGGGTTACAGAATTTTGATGACTGGCTGTCGCTGCTTATCCGGCATGAGTATGTTCATGTGCTGCATATGGAATTGTCGCGTGGTCTGCCAGAAGATGGCCAGAAAATCCTTGGCCGCTTCCCTTTGTTTTTCCCGCACTCGCTGACGTCGCCGATGCTGCTTGAGGGGCTGGCTGTGTATCTGGAAACGGATTACCAGCAGGGGACAGGAAGGCTGGCCTCAAGTTGGTATCAGATGCAGATGCGGGAAGAGGTTCGCTCTGGTCAGTTTGCCAGCCTGGGTGAGGCTGCCATCGCCTCGAGGGACTGGCCCTACGGCCAGTATTACCTGTATGGGGCCTTCTTTACTGAGTATCTGATGCAGACTTACGGTGAGGATGCCTTCGCCCGGTGGCTGACTCATTACAGCAGCAGGATTTTGCCCTGGGTGCAGCAGGACAGTTCGGCCCGCCTTGCGTTTGGTAAAGACTTTGAAGCCCTGTGGCGCGAATTCAGGCTGGCTATGTACGCTCGCTTTGGTGCTCCGGAAACCACTCTGGCGTCTGAATCTGCAGAGGCTGCTCAGATTTCAGCGCCGGCGATTGAGACAGACGGTGCGGTGCGTCTGCAGGTGGTGGACGCCACAGACCAGGGACTGGTTTATCTGGCACGCAATGATGAAGATCGCCCGGTGATCAGAACCTGTAATGCTGAACTGAGCTGTCGCGATCTGCTGACTCCAACATTGGGCAGCTACACCCAGCTGGCCTTATCGGCTGCTGGTGATCCGGCACTGGTACGTCTGACACTGACGGCCAGCGGGCGTGTTACATCAGATGTGCTGGTTTATGAAGATGAGAAAGCTGTGCGCTGGACTCAGGGTATGCGCGTCGCTCAGGCCGACTGGTTGCCCGGAGAACAGGGGCTGGTGTTCAGTCGCTACGCTGAAGGCAGAGCCAGCTTCTTCAGGGCGGCTGAACCCGGCGAGCAGGAGCTGCTCTGGTCTGGTGAATATGGTGATCTGATCGGTGAATTCAGTGTTGCTCCTGATGGAAAGTCTCTGGTGGCATCCCGTAAGCGCCCGGGCGCTGGCTGGAATCTGGAATCCTTTGATCTCAACAGCCGCAGCTGGACGCCTCTGACCAGTCATACGGCGACTGAATCTGGCCCTGTGTTTACGGCTCAGGGAGATCTTCTGTATGTGGCTGATTATGACGGTACTTATAATGTATATCGTCTGACGGCTGCGGGTGCCCAGCGACTGACGGATTCTGCACGCGGAGCCTTTGCACCGGCTCTGGTCGGGGACACTTTGCTGTATCAGGAATATCAGGCGGAAGGATTTGTGTTCCGGTCTGTGCCTGTTAAAAATCCAGCGATGGCAGAGAAGGGGAATCTGATTTCTGTCGTTTCACCCGAGCCAGCGCCCCTCTGGGATAC
>JBPEXS010000405.1:0-2468 GCA_052031325.1 Thalassolituus sp.
GTCACTCCTGAAAGATTCATAAGCATTAACGGCGACAGAATTGAAACACGCCCGATCAAAGGCACCGCCCCCAGAGGCATAAATAATGACCAGGACCTGCAGCTGGCCGGACAACTCAAAAGCAGCCTGAAGAACCAGGCCGAAAACCTGATGATTGTTGACCTGTTGAGAAACGACCTGAGTCGTTCCGCCCGACCAGACAGCGTAAAAGTGGAAAAACTGTTTGAACTGGAGACGCACGCCAACGTTCATCACCTTGTTTCAACCATCAGCGCAACAAAAAGAGAAGAACTCACTCCGGCTGACGTCATTGCATCCGCATTCCCAGGCGGATCAATCACTGGCGCCCCAAAAAGAAGAGCCATGGAAATCATTCATGAGCTGGAAACAGAGAGCCGTGGCGCTTATTGCGGTTCAGCCGGATTTTTTGATCAGTACGGCTATACCGACTTCAACATTCTTATCCGTACCATTTCGGCAAGAAAGGAAGGGGCCGTTTGCTGGGGAGGAGGCGGCATCGTCATAGACAGCACCGCCGAAGAGGAATATGAGGAAATCTTCAATAAAGTTCAGAAGATTCTCAACACACCCATCTAGCCAGAAGACCCATCTAAAGAAAGGCCTTTGCCAGAGCTTCAAAATCAAAGCACCTGGCATCCGAAACTCACTTAAAGAGTCAGCTCACGATTACTGGCTTTAATGAACTCTTTTTTGAGATCTTCAAAGGTGTGCACGGCCGGAAACTGAGGAAACTCATCAATTACATTCTGCGGCGCATGGAAAAGAATACCCGCATCCGCCTCAGCCAGCATAGTCGTATCATTATAAGAATCGCCCGCCGCAATCGTACGGTAATAGATGGTCTGCAAAGCACGTATTGACTGGCGTTTAGGGTCTGCCTGACGAAGCTTATAGTCAACAACATTGCCCTGCTCATCGGTAATCAGGCGGTGACAGAACAAGGTCGGAAAACCGAGCTGACGCATCAGAGGCTGGGAAAACTCATAAAAGGTATCCGACAGAATGATTACCTGAAAACGCTCACGCAGCCAGTCGATAAACTCTCGTGCACCTTCAAGCGGCTTAAGTGTGGCAATCACCTCCTGAATATCATCCAGTTTAAGGCCATTTTCACTCAGCAGACGAAGACGCTGCTTCATCAGCACATCATAATCCGGAATATCCCGCGTGGTCGCTTTCAGCTCTTCAATACCGGTTTTGTTAGCGAATTCAATCCAGATTTCAGGAATCAGAACCCCTTCAAGATCAAGACAAGCGATTTCCATGATGCACCTTCAGACAAAGTGAGTAAAAAAGTGGCGCTACTCTAGCCAGATGCGCCGCCGAACTCAACCGCAGCCGGACTTATTCAGAAAATGCATCCACAGGAAGGCTGATGTTACTGAAAAGCTGCTCAACATCCTGTCGCGTACTGCAACCGACTGCCCGATCAACCACATCCCGTGTCAGGTGCGGCGCCAGCGCAGCGATAAAGTCATACATAAAGTTGCGCAGGTAAGTGCCCTTGCGGAAACCAATACTGGTAACACTGGGCTCAAACAGATGCCCGGCATCAATTGCCACAAGATCATTATCTGCGACCGGATCAATCGCCATAGATGCCACAATTCCCACCCCCACACCCAGGCGGACGTAGGTTTTAATGACATCAGCATCCGCAGCCGTAAAGGCCACCTTAGGCGTAAGGCCCCGCTCCTGAAAGGCGTCATCCAGCTTAGAGCGCCCGGTAAAGCCAAAGACATAAGTCACCAACGGGTAAGCAGCAACCTGTTCCAGTGTCGGCTTCTGCATACCCGCCAGCGGATGATCTTTAGGCACCAGTATGCAGCGATTCCAGCGATAACAGGGCATCATCACAAGATCACCAAAGTGCTCCATAGCCTCAGTCGCGATGGCGAAATCCGTCGTTCCATTGGCAGCCATCTCTGCAATCTGCATCGGCGTTCCCTGATGCATATGCAGAGAAACCTCCGGATAACGCGCCATAAAGGCTTCTATCACATCCGGCAACGCATAACGGGCCTGAGTGTGCGTCGTAGCGATAGACAGACTACCCCTACGGTCATCACTGTATTCCTGCGCCACCTGCCGGATTGATTCAGCCTTACGCAACATATCACCCGCAATGGCCAGTATGGCCTCACCAGCGGGCGTCACCCGGGTGAGATGCTTACCACTCCGGGCAAAAATCTCCACACCCAGCTCATCCTCAAGCAGGCGTATCTGTTTACTGATCCCCGGTTGAGACGTAAATAACGCCTGAGCTGTTGCCGACACATTGAGATCATGCCGGGCAACCTCACAGATGTATCGCAGTTGCTGTAATTTCATAATGCGCGTCGCCTCGGATGGCTGGCCAGCAGACCATTCAGCTAAAAAGGAATAAAAACACTTCCATTTATATGCTTATTAAGGTTTTTAGACAACTTCTCTTATCAAATGCCAGG
>JBPEXS010000406.1:0-2060 GCA_052031325.1 Thalassolituus sp.
CGAGCGATTCTGCACTCGGCATTGGTGAGGTCATATCGATCTCCTTACTCAGATGTCTAATTCAAGATCACTGGCAGCGACGCTGATGCACAGCTGGATATCCTGCTTGCCAGTATCGGAATATTGTCCGGTGCGGGTGTTATACACCACACCACTCTTTTTGGTGCACACACACTGATAACACACACCGATCCGGCATCCATGCTGAGGTGAAAGGCCCTGTTTCTCGGCCAGTTCCAGCAAAGTCATCTTATCGTCAGGTGTGGTGGTGGTTGCAATACCAGATTCTGTAAAGCGTACAAAACTCTTGGCGGCAGCCATTTCGACTTCGATCGGTGCTGCACCAAAATATTCAAACAGAATGCGATCATCCGCCATGCCTTCGCCGGAAAGCAGTTTGCGCGTTCCCTGAATCATTGGCGTGGGCCCACAGACCATGGCGACACGACTGGCAAAATCAGGGCAGTGACGCTGCAGGTGATCGACACAGATCTGACCTTCTGCTTCGGTGTTGATAAAGGTCACCTTAAAATTCGGGTGACGTTCAGCAATGCGGTCCAGCTCCTGACGGAACAGAGCGTTGGATGAATTACGGATGTAGAACTGCAGATGCACATCGCGGCCGGCACTGCTGCTGTCGAGCTGATTGAGCATGGAACGGAATGGCGTTATGCCGCTGCCACCCGCAATCATCAGCAAAGGTTCGTTGCCTTCCGGCAACAGGAAATCACCACCCGCATCGGACAGGGTACAGAAACCGCCACGGGCAAAATGTTCTTTCAGCAGAGGCGTCACACGGCCGTCTTCTTTCGAGCGGATGCTCAACTCAATCAGACCGGTTTTGCGGAAGTAATCCGGAGAAGTGGAGATGCTGAATGTACGGGTATACAGGGTGCCGTTCAGCTCAGCAGAAATCTGCACGTGCTGACCTGCCTTGAAAGGTTTCCATTTGCCGCCCGGACGAATAACCAGAGAGTACACCTCACTGGTTTCAGTATGCACCTTCATGACTTTTGAGCGCACACCCACGGCCGACCACGCAGGCATCGCCATGCGGATGAACGGCTCAAAATACGCCAGAAATTCGTTACTGCTCACCAGACTCTGAGCCAGCCAGGTGTGAAATTTCGACAGTGAACTCTCTGACTGGGCAATCGGATTGCTCATTCTCTGCTCTCCCCAAACCCTCACGGATTTAATGATTTATTATTATTGTGAGCATTCATAATCGCACAGGGCGTTACGCAAAAAAACTTATCAAATAGGACGAAAGCTCCCTTATATGTCTTTCGCGGCCAAGTGGCTCGTAAAGTCCTAAAAGTTCACGTGCGTTCATTTTTTGGTGATCTACGCGATTTTTTTCAGCTGGCTTTTGACGACCCCGTCAGAGTCACCACAAGACGCCTGCAGCCACCGTGGTTCCTGTGCTCGCAGAGATATATTCCCTGCCAGATTCCCATCGAAAACCGACCTTGTGTGACCGGAATTGACACGGACGGCCCGAGCAGACTGGATTTGATGTGTGCGGGCAGATCATCCGGTCCTTCGTCGTTGTGTCGGTAAAAAGGCTGATTTTCTGGCACCAGCCGGGAGAAGACCTGCTCGAAATCACTGCGCACGGTCGGGTCCGCATTTTCATTCAGTGTGAGTGATGCCGACGTATGCTGAATAAACACATGCGCCAGGCCAACCTCAAAGTCCGCCAGCTCAGGTAACTGCTGTTCAATTTCACGGGTTATAAGATGAAAACCCCGGGGGCGGGCTTTCAGTGTGATGGTTTTCTGAAACCAGGACATTCCGGTACCTCAATACTCTCTGAACTTTGAGTGAGGCTAGCGGTTTACTCCGGACAAAGTAAATACGCCGGGTTTGTCTGGATATTACTGAGGATAGATAACCCTTCAACGCTGTGGCAGGGGGGTGACGCTGGCAACGTCAAAATGCACAGCCAGTATCTCAGTCAGAGAACTGAGCCTGAGGTTTTCAAACACGTCATAAAGCGGAGCGATCTCCTGAGGGTATTCGAGATGCACCCCATAACGGGCTTTATCCTGACCGAG
>JBPEXS010000407.1:0-2186 GCA_052031325.1 Thalassolituus sp.
GCTTTGGTAGGGTTAACCACCAGGTCGTTATCACGGCTGTGCAGACCGACGATCATACCTTCGTACACTTCAGTCGCTGGCGATACGAACAGACGACCACGCTCCTGCAGGGTGAACAGCGCGTAACCCAGAACTTTACCGGCCACCATAGACACCAGTACACCGTTGTGACGGGTAGAACCCAGACCCGTCTGAACCGGACCATAATGGTCGAATACGTTGGTCAGAATACCCGAACCTGAAGTCATGGTCATGAACTGGTTACGGAAACCAATCAGGCCACGTGCAGGCATGATGAACTCAAGACGGGTACGACCTTTGCCATCCGGAACCATGTTGGTCATATCGGCACGACGGTTACCCATCTCTTCCATGATGGAGCCCTGGTGCTCGTCTTCGATGTCGATAACTACCTGCTCGTACGGCTCCTGCAGTTCGCCGTCGACTTCTTTCTGAACCACTTCTGGCTTACCGATGGCCATTTCGAAGCCTTCGCGACGCATGGTTTCAATCAGTACCGACAGGTGCAGTTCACCACGACCTGAGACTTTGAATTTTTCCGGGCTTTCACCCTGCTCAACACGCAGGGCCACGTTGTGAATCAGTTCCTGATCCAGACGGTCCTTGATGTTACGCGAGGTCACGTATTTACCTTCTTTACCGGCAAACGGAGAGTCGTTCACCTGGAAGGTCATGCTCACGGTTGGCTCATCAACCGTCAGCGGCGGCAGCGCTTCAACATTGCCCACTGCACACAGGGTGTCAGAGATGTTCAGACCATCAATACCGGAGATACAGACGATGTCACCGGCGGTGGCTTCTTCAACATCCACACGGTTCAGGCCGTGGAAGCCTTTCACCTGCTGGATACGACCCTTACGGACCTTACCTTCGATATCGATCAGCTGGACATCAGTACCTGGCTTCAGCTTACCGCGGGTGATACGGCCAACACCGATAACACCGACGAAGCTGTCATAGTCCAGGGCAGACACCTGCATCTGGAACGGACCATCAATTTCAACGGCCGGTGGTTCTACATGATCAACGATCATCTGGAACAGCGGGGTCATGTCATCGGCCATGTTGTCCGGATCATCACCGGCAATACCGTTCAGTGCGGACGCATAGATCACCGGGAAGTCGAGCTGTTCTTCAGTCGCACCCAGGCGGTCGAACAGATCAAAAATTTCATCCATAACCCAGTCAGGGCGGGCGCCCGGGCGGTCAATCTTGTTGATAACAACAATCGGACGCAGGCCACGTTCAAAGGCTTTCTGGGTGACGAAGCGGGTCTGAGGCATAGGGCCATCAACCGCGTCGACCAGCAGACACACAGAGTCAACCATCGACATTACACGCTCAACTTCACCACCAAAGTCAGCGTGTCCAGGGGTGTCTACGATGTTGATGCGGTAGTCGTTCCACTTAATGGCGGTGTTCTTCGCCAGAATGGTAATGCCGCGCTCTTTCTCCTGATCGTTGGAGTCCATAACGCGTTCGCCGCCCTGATTACGGTCCAGCGTACCGGACTGCTCCAGCAGCTTATCAACCAGGGTCGTTTTACCGTGGTCAACGTGGGCAATAATGGCGATATTTCTGAGGTTCTCAATCACAACAGTGGCCTTCAGGCTGAGGA
Source organism: Thalassolituus sp. (assembly GCA_052031325.1). Taxonomy (GTDB): domain Bacteria; phylum Pseudomonadota; class Gammaproteobacteria; order Pseudomonadales; family Oceanobacteraceae; genus Thalassolituus. Next base: position 1,640 of record JBPEXS010000407.1, read on the forward strand.
CCGGTCTGACAGGGGCTGCCTGCGCTGGGTCCGGTTAAAATTTGCGCGGAGTATACCTGAAAGCCGCGCCGCTGGGGCAGCCTTTTATTCAGCTCAGGAACCGGCTTTTCATTACTGAACTGTTTTTCATTCAAACCAACCTGCTCAACTGGCTCCATTTATGTGCACCAGGTCACTTGCATGCACCATGAACAGGCGCTTATGCTGAGCCTCCCCCGCAGGATACCGGGCTGACGCGGGTTCCATGGCATCCCCAAAATGGCACATTAATTGCTACATTAGCGTGCACCGAATTCGGATCGCCGAACGACCATGAACTACATCTGGAGATAATAAAGATGTCAGAGAACACTCTGAGTATGATCAAAGACAATGAAGTGACCTGGGTTGACCTGCGCTTCACTGACACCAAAGGTAAGGAACAACACGTAACCATCCCAGCGACTGCTGTTGACGAAGAATTTTTCGAAACTGGCCAGATGTTCGACGGTTCTTCTATCTCAGGCTGGAAAGGCATCAACGAATCCGACATGATCCTGATGCCGGA
>JBPEXS010000408.1:0-2412 GCA_052031325.1 Thalassolituus sp.
GTTTATGTGTCTCAGGTTATGCTCTGATGTCGTCAGTCGTTCAGGGCTGGGATCAGCTGATACCAGCTGTGCAGACTTTATTCTGAGTCTGGGTTTTCTGACCCGGTAATCCGCTCGACCCGTTTGTCGGTGTCAGGGTGGGTGCTCAGATATTCCATCCAACTGTTTGCTGAATCATCATGGTCAGGAAGGGCGCCTAAGGCCTCCGAAAGTGACGAGGGAGACATTCCGGCCGCAGTGAGTTTCAGACTGGCAAAGTCATCGGCTTCGGTTTCCATCTTGCGGCTGAAGGCGTTCTCACCCAGTGACAGGCCTGCACCCAGTACAGACTCAGCAAGCCCGTCAACATCACCCAGTAACATGCCATAGATAATAGCACCGAGGCTGGCTTGAATGATCATCTGAGCATGGTGGCGGTGATCAACATGCCCCGCTTCGTGAAATAATACCGCAATCAGTTGTTCCCGACTGAGTGTTTCAACCAACCCATCAAAAACCACAATGGTGCCATCGGCCAACGCAAAGGCGTTCGCGACAGGTTCGTCTCCGCGACGGAAAATCACATGATATTCGCCAGTGAGCCCTGCGCGCTTTGCTGACTCCTCCCAGTCATGCAGGATCTCGTTCTGTTCAGACTGAGTCAGTTCTGAGTCTTGCAGCGCAAAATCCATGGCTTTAAGTGATGAGCTTCCTATTTCGTTCAGTGCGCTTTGTGGGATAAGAAATGCCGTTGACTCGGCTCCCGCAGGTATGAGTTTGACGAAGGTCAGCCAGAACGACAGAGGCACAAGCAGGGCGGCCAGAAGCACGGTCGCCAGGTGGCTTTCCATCCATGCCAGCAATCCGGTGGCCGAATGCCGTTGCCAGCGCATGCTGACATCAGCAGGGATAAAATAATCTCCGTCTTTAAAAAACAGTTCGACCGGGAGCCCCGGAAGTACATCGCCCTGGTGGCATTCAGACAGGCGGGTGCTGACGAGTTCTGTATCAGAGTCTGTAGCGAGAATCCTTAACCCACCGTCATCCCGCAATAAGGCAATAGCTGGCCGCACGCTGCTGCGACCAGCCATGCAGTAATCACCGGGGATTGTCTGCATCAGATGACAGAGAGGTCGGTGTCGAACAGACCGGCAGCCTCTTCGCCAAAGGCTTCATCCTTGCCCTCGACCTGGTTCACCATATGATCAATCTGAGGTGTCAGAAATACGGTGGTATTGGCCGCCAGGTAGCGCAACTTAAGGACTTTGGTCGCGGGGTAGGCGAGGCCCAGTGTGAACAGAATCAGAACCGCATTCAGCAGTGTCATACCCAGGTACCCACCGACGGTAATTCTGGACTCAAAGCGTGCCACGCCTTCTGCCTTGAGGTTGCCGACAATGTGGTTACGGATCATGGCATTAAAAATGGCCTGAACCAGATACGAGAAAAAGTAAAAGATCAGGACGACTGGCAGAAACGCAAAAGGATTGGCGGTTTCTGGGTTTTCAATGCTGGTGATTAAACCGGCCATGGTAAAAAAGACGACAGCCATCGCCACAATCGACATGACAACAACGGTGAGAGCCGCTTTGTAGTAGTGGCCAGTATCCGTATTAAGCTCAAGCTCACGGCCACCATAAACGCAGTTGCCGAACATGTACTGGTGAATTTTCTTGATGACCCAGGGCAGAGCAAGATACAGGGTAAACATGGCCACGATTGGCAGAAGAATAAAGTGCACCAGTGCGCCTATGTAGTCGCCTTTAAAATCAAAGCGTACGTTGCGGTATGCAGTATTGCGGTAGGTGAATTTAAGCCCCTGCATCACCAGCCAGGGGATCAGGGGAATGATTCCGAGGTAGAGCACACCGCCGATAACCGGACTGATGGCTGAAATCACCATAAACAGCAGTAAAACCCCCAGCGCGATCAGACGCCCGATCAGAATTTGTTTTGGTGTGGCAAGGTACTGCAGGCGGTGACCTTCGACGGAGGTATGGCCGTACAGATATTGATTATTACGCACCTTTGCCCAGGCGCCATAGATGCCCAGAGTGGCAATAGTCAGCAGCAGGTTAACCAGCCAGAACTTAGTATAAGCCCAGGGGGTTGCAGAGAATTCGATAGCGGCCAGGCGCTCGTTAAGGGGCTGGTCTGACTGAGTCATGATTACGCCCTTGTTATGGTTCTGTTTGAGATCGTTGAAAGGTCTCTTGATTAATGTAATACGCGGCACCGTCCGATGACTGCGTGATTATCTGACTGTTTGTACAATAAAAGACAATAACAGAGATCGGGCGCGATCTGACGGTCAGATCACACCCGATTGGCGGGGATTGTCAGGAAATGTAGAGCGAGTGCCTGCAGGTAAATACGGGGCCGTGAGTACCAACCCTATTTTTAAGCTCTGAGGTTGTAATGGATGGTGACTGA
>JBPEXS010000409.1:0-5295 GCA_052031325.1 Thalassolituus sp.
CCACGCTTCACGAAGTACTCGTCTTCGGTGGCGATCTTCTCGAGCTTCATGGCGATCTTCAGCAGTGGATCGTCTTCCATGCCCAGCTCGGCCAGAACTTCGTCACAGGTCTGCTTCATGACCTTCGCACGTGGGTCGAAGTTTTTGTAGACGCGGTGACCGAAGCCCATCAGACGGAATGGATCGTCTTTGTCTTTCGCTTTTGCAATGAACTTGTCGATGTTGGACTCATCACCAATCTCATTCAGCATTTTCAGTACGGCTTCGTTCGCACCACCGTGAGCAGGGCCCCACAGGGCAGCAATACCAGAAGCGATACAGGCAAATGGGTTGGCACCGGTAGAGCCAGCCAGGCGTACAGTCGAGGTAGAAGCATTCTGTTCGTGGTCAGCGTGCAGCAGGAAGATGCGGTCCATGGCTTTGGCCAGTACCGGGCTGACTTTCTTCTCTTCACATGGGGTGTTGAACATCATGTGCAGGAAGTTCTCGGCGTAGCTCAGATCGTTCTGTGGGTACATGAACGGCTGGCCGATGCTGTATTTGTAAACCATGGCCGCCAGAGTCGGCATCTTGGCGATCAGACGGTGAGCAGACACCATGCGGTGTTTCTCATCACGGATGTCCAGGGAGTCGTGGTAGAAGGCAGACAGAGCACCGACAACACCACACATAATGGCCATTGGGTGTGCATCACGACGGAAGCCGTTGAAGAAGTGGCTCAGCTGCTCGTGAACCATAGTGTGGTTCTTGATGGTGCTGACGAAGGTTTCTTTTTCTTCCGAGGTTGGCAGCTCACCGTGCAGCAGCAGGTAGCAGGTTTCGAGGTAATCTGACTTCTCAGCCAGCTGGTCAATCGGATAGCCACGGTGCAGCAGGACACCAGCGCCACCATCGATGTAAGTGATCTTGGATTCGGTCGCCGCAGTGGACACGAAACCCGGGTCATACGTAAACAGGCCTTTACCCGTGAGGCTGCGGACGTCGACGACGTCAGGACCTACCGTACCTTCATAGACAGGTAATTCCAGAGCTTCTTCTACGCCATCAACTTTCAGTGTTGCTTTCTTGTCAGCCATTTAAGGGCCTCCTGCTTGCTGTTATTTCGGTGAGGGTCAGGTGCCCTCTGTTTGAAGAACGGACCGTAAGGTTGATCAATATAAACCTTAGCGTAAACCATCACCATCGTTGGCGGGCCTTCACCATCGATGGTGCAGGGTTGGTTCAGAATAGGGGGACAACTATATGTTTTGAGGTGATTTTGTCAATTACCTGTCAGTTTCTGAGGCGTAAGACAGGAGAGTCAAGTGGGCATAGTGACGATTTTCTGAAAGTTTTTTTTGCTCTGTCATAACTTTCTGTCATGAGCACAGATCTTTTTTGCGTTTGTAAATCAAGTTCGTGCTGCCTATAATTGATCCCGGTCAAGAGGTTGTACAAATATTGTACACCTTGACTGCAACCATCTTAACAGCCGGTCTGGTTCTCAGAGCCTGCTGGCCAAACATGAGAAATGATGAGCCGTGAATACCAATAGACCAAAGAATCTGGATATTTCCACAATTGAGCTCCCTGTTTCCGCCAAGGCGTCCATCCTTCATCGTATTTCCGGCTTCGCTCTGTTTTTTGCAGTGGCGTTCATGCTTTGTGCACTGGATGCGTCACTGGAGTCTGAACAGTCTTTTGCTGATCTGATGTCAGTAATGGACCACTGGCTGGCGAAACTGATTACCTGGGGCATTCTGTCAGCGCTTGGCTACCACTTCGTAGCGGGTGTCAAACACCTGTTTATGGATATGGGCGTTGGTGAAACCAAAGAAGGAGGCCGTACCGGAGCCATTGTGACTCTGATTTCCGGCGTGATTGTGGTAATTCTTGCAGGAGTCTGGGTATGGTAAACAGTGTCACTAACCTGGGTCGCAGCGGCGTCTACGACTGGGTCATTCAACGTCTGTCGGCAGTCATCATGGCTGTTTACACTTTATTTCTGCTGGGGTTTGTTCTTGCAACACCTGAGCTGAACTATGAAGCATGGAAAGATCTGTTTTCCTGCACAGCCATGAAGGTCTTTACTTTCGCTACCCTGATTTCCATCTGTGCTCACGCCTGGGTTGGCATGTGGACCATTTCTACTGACTACCTGACCAGCTCAGCAGTCGTCCGTTTTATTTTCCAACTGGTGTGTGCAGGCTTCCTGTTTACGTATCTGGTCTGGGGCTTCGACATTCTCTGGAGTGTGTGATTCATGAGTAAAATCAGAACTATGTCATACGACGCCATCGTGATCGGTGGTGGTGGTGCAGGTATGCGTGCCGCACTGCAACTGACAGAAGCAGGCCTGAACACCGCCTGTATTACCAAAGTATTCCCGACCCGTTCTCACACGGTATCTGCTCAGGGTGGTATCACCTGTGCCATCGCTTCTGCGGATCCGAACGATGACTGGCGCTGGCATATGTACGATACCGTTAAAGGTTCCGATTACATCGGTGACCAGGACGCTATCGAATACATGTGTTCTGTAGGCCCGCAGGCTGTTTTCGAGCTGGAGCACATGGGGCTGCCTTTCTCCCGTACTGAAGAAGGCCGTATTTATCAGCGTCCTTTCGGTGGTCAGTCCAAAGGTCCTGACAACCCGACTCAGGCTGCCCGTACCTGTGCTGCGGCTGACCGTACCGGTCACGCGCTGCTGCACGCTCTGTATCAGGGTAACCTCAAAGGCGGTACTACTTTCCTGAGCGAATGGTACGCCGTTGACCTGGTGAAAAACGCCAAAGGTCAGATCACGGGTGCAATTACTATCTGTATTGAAACCGGTGAAGCCGTATTCATTAAAGCCAAAGCAACCGTTCTTGCGACCGGTGGTGCAGGCCGTATTTATCAGTCCACGACCAACGCTCTGATCAACACGGGCGACGGTGTGGGCATGGCGATCCGTCAGGGTCTGCCAATGCAGGATATGGAAATGTGGCAGTTCCACCCAACCGGTATTGCCGGCGCGGGTGTACTGGTCACAGAAGGCTGTCGTGGTGAAGGTGGCTACCTGATCAACAAAGACGGCGAACGTTTCATGGAACGTTATGCTCCAAACGCCAAAGACCTTGCCGGTCGTGACGTTGTGGCACGTTCTATGGTTCTGGAGATTCTGGAAGGCCGCGGTTGTGGTGAAGATGGCGATCACGTATTCCTGAAGCTGGACCACCTGGGTGAAGAAACCCTGAACGCCAAGCTGCCAGGTATTCTGGAACTGTCCCGTACCTTTGCTCACGCGGATCCGGTGAAAGAGCCAATTCCGGTTGTGCCGACCTGTCACTACATGATGGGTGGTATTCCGACCAACGTTGGCGGTCAGGTTCTGACTCAGGACGCCGATGGTAACGATGTGGTTGTTGAAGGTCTGTACGCCGCCGGTGAGATTGCCTGTGTATCCGTACACGGTGCGAACCGTCTGGGTGGTAACTCACTGCTCGACCTGGTGGTCTTTGGCCGTGCTGTGGGTCTGCAGGTTGAGAAGAACTTCCGTGAAGGCTTTGACTTCGTTGATCCTTCGGATGAAGACATCGAGCGTGCTATGGCGCGTCTGAATCGTCTGGACAATTCAACCACGGGTGAAAGCGTCGCTCAGGTCCGTGCGGATCTGCAGAAGACCATGCAGCTGTATTTCGGTGTATTCCGTGATGGCGAGTCCATGGAGAAAGGCCTGGAAATGCTCAAGGAAATCGGTGCCCGTCTGAAGAACACGGTTCTGGAAGACAAGTCCGGTCCATTTAATACAGCCCGTATTGAAGCCCTTGAACTGGATAACCTGTACGAAACTGCATTTGCTACCGCGGTTGCAGCGATCGAACGTAAAGAGTCCCGTGGAGCTCACGCCCGTAACGACTTTACCGAGCGTGATGATGAGAACTGGCTGTGCCACTCTCTGTACTTCCCGGAAACTCAGACCATTGGCAAGCGCGCGGTGAACTTCGCTCCGAAGACCGTTGAAGCTTTCCAGCCAAAAGTCCGTACCTACTAAGAGGGGAGTGTTGAAATGTTAGTCAGTATTTATCGATACAACCCGGAGAAAGATTCTGCACCTTTTATGCAGGATTATGAAATCACCATTCCGGGTAACCGTGACCTGATGATTCTGGATGTTCTTGCTCTGGTTAAAGAGCAGGACTCCACTCTGGCTTACCGTCGTTCATGCCGTGAAGGTGTGTGTGGTTCTGACGGTATGAACATCAATGGTAAGAACGGTCTGGCCTGTATCACGCCAATCTCTGAAGCCACTAAAGGCAAAATGGACAAGCTGGTGCTGCGTCCACTGCCTGGCATGCCAGTGATCCGTGACCTGGTCATCGACATGAGCATGTTCTACCAGCAGTACGAGAAGGTTAAGCCTTTCCTGCAGAACAATACGCCGGCACCCGCCATTGAGCGTCTGCAGTCTCAGGAAGAGCGTGCCAAGCTGGACGGCCTGTACGAGTGTATTCTCTGTGCCTGCTGCTCAACTTCCTGTCCGTCTTTCTGGTGGAATCCGGATAAGTTTGTTGGCCCAGCGGGTCTGTTGCAGGCTTACCGCTTCCTCGCTGACAGCCGTGATACCTCTACGCAGGATCGTTTGGCAGGATTGAGCGACCCGTTCTCTGTGTTCCGTTGTCGTGGCATTATGAACTGTGTCAATGTCTGCCCTAAAGGTCTTAACCCGACCCGGGCAATCGGTCACATCCGTAATATGCTGCTGACTCAGCAGATATAAACAGCGTACTTCGGCAGTACCATACGCGATTGGCCCGGACATACGGGCCAGTTGTGAAAAAATTTCAAAACTGCGCTCACAAAGCGCAGGCTTTGTCTAAGCTAGATTATTCAGTGGGGGGCCGGTTTTTACCCCGGGTCACCGCAGAGGATATGTGACTTACCCGTCAACCCTCTTTTTGCCTTGTGCTTAAGTCGGTGCATTCACTCTGTTGTGGCGTCCCCATTTTCGTACCAGTAAAGGTGGCCGTACATGCACGAAAAATCCATGGAGCAGCTATGGAGTACTTCGCAATTAGCCGGAGGAAACCTGGCCTATGTGGAAGAACTCTTTGAGTCCTATCTGAGAGACCCTAACCAGGTTCCTGAAGAATGGCGCAGTTATTTCGATACCCTTCCCCGGGTAGATGACACCAACACCAGCGACGTTCCTCACCAGCCCATCCGCGAACAATTCCTCCTTATTGCAAAAAATCAACGCCGCTCGGCGCCTTTGCAATCCGCTCCAGTCAATTCCGATCACGAACGCAAGCAAGTCAAGGTTATGCAGCTGAT
>JBPEXS010000041.1:0-1458 GCA_052031325.1 Thalassolituus sp.
GTACGATAGCCCCCAGACTGGCTGAGAGGGTATCGGTATCTTTCGCCGTACCGGTAAAGCGCTGGCCGCGGATACTCACCTGAACAAAAGCCATGGCCATAGCATCAGAACCTTCTGACAGTGCCATTTCATCAAACTGCACCACCTGAATATCCAGACCAATGGCTTTGTGCAGTGCATCGGTAAAGGCACTGATACTGCCCTGGCCACTGCCGTGCAGGGTCAGCAGCTGGCTGCCATCGTGCAGTGCCGCATGAACGCTGTGTACACCACTCTTATGCTCAGTCTGGTAGCTGGCCAGCTCAAACTGACCTTCGCGCGGCGCAAAGCTCTCGCGGAAGATATTCAGAATCTGATCGCTGTTCAGTTCACCGCCGTCGGCCTCGGTCGCCGCCTGAACTTTCTGCGCCAGTTCAATCTGTACCCAGCGGGGCAGGGTAATACCCAGTGCCTGCTCAACAATGTAACTCGCACCACCTTTGCCGGACTGGCTGTTTACGCGGATCACTGACTGGTAAGTACGGCCGATATCGCGCGGGTCAATCGGCAGGTAGGCCACATCCCAGGGTTCGTCGTCTTCCTGCACCGCCAGACACTTACGGATGGCATCCTGATGACTGCCAGAGAAGGCGGTGTACACCAGTTCGCCCATCCATGGATGACGCGGGTGAGTCTTGATGTTGGTGCAGGTCTCAACCGTGGCTATGATGTCGTCGGCAATGCTGACATCCAGTTCAGGGTCGATGCCCTGGCTGTACAGATTCATCGCCATCGTCACGATGTCCATATTGCCGGTACGCTCACCGTTGCCCAGCAGAGTACCTTCGATACGGTCAGCGCCGGCCAGCAGCGCCATTTCGGCAGCGGCAATGGCACAGCCACGGTCGTTGTGGGTGTGAATGCTCACCGTAATGCTATCGCGGCGATTGACGTTGCGGCAGAACCATTCGACCTGATCGGCAAACACGTTCGGCATGGCCGACTCAACGGTCGCTGGCAGGTTGATGATGGCCTTGTTGTCCGGCGTTGGCTGCCACACATCAATGACGGCGTTGCACACTTCAGTGGCGAATTCGACTTCAGTACTGGAAAAGCTTTCCGGTGAATACTGGAACACCCACTCGGTCTGCGGATACTTCTTTGACTCTTCCATCACCTTCTGCGCACCGTGACGGGCAATCGCGGTGATACCGTCTTTATTTAGGTTGAACACGCGGTTGCGCTGTACCGGCGACGTGGAGTTGTAAACGTGTACCACGGCACGGCGCACACCTTCCAGCGACTGGTACGTACGCTCGATCAGCTCATCACGGGCCTGCACCAGTACCTGCACGGTTACGTCGTCCGGAATCTGATTGGCTTCGATCAGCCAGCGCACAAAGTCGTAATCTGGCTGAGACGCCGATGGAAAGCCCACCTCAATCTCTTTAAAGCCCATGCGCACCAACAGCGCCCACA
>JBPEXS010000410.1:0-3049 GCA_052031325.1 Thalassolituus sp.
GTTACACCGAAGACCCCAACAGCGTCTTTATGATGCTGGATATGCGTAACGTGGTGCCAACCTCTCTCTGAGATATGGCGCTGAATTCTTGTTTTCGGGCTTGGTCCCGGAAACGTTTGCGGAGGCCATAGGATCCAATAATCTGAATACGACCTGCATAGTCTCATCATTGGCCTTGAGCATCACGACGACGAGTTTTTTCTCAACCTGAAAGTGAGCGGCAAACTCACTCATGATGATTATCAGGTGCTCGCACCCATGCTGGACTCTGCACAGGCTGGTAACTGTCACCCCAAAAATCAAAGTGCTTATGACCTGACTGAACTTAAGGGTTGGGAGCTGCGTGCCGCCTGGGATGACCTTAAACTCGGCATTAAGCACGGCCAGGAATTCAAGAAAATTGCGCTTTACGGCGATCAACAATGGCAGGAATATGTGGCGAAAATCGGCAGCTGGTGTATCAGTGGTGAAGCCAGATACGTCGACGATAAAACCCGGGCTCCTGGGTGGCTGATGGGTATCAACAACATTTAAGACATCGCCCGGTAAATGATTAAAATAATAAGAATGAAGATAGGTTCAGTGAACGAAGTGTTTGTCGTTCTTATTTTTTCATTCTTTTTTATTAATGATTTCTGGCTTTTGGCGTCTTTGCTCTTTCTCGCCTGAACTTGCCTCAATATGTCATATCTTCATTGAATACTTCTCTTGTGTGTAGCTCACCGGGTCGATAGCGTATCGCCCTGACTGGCTGCCACCATCCGGTGGTGGTTCAGAAGATGCAGGAATGCTCACTTTTGAAGGAATATTTACAATGAAAAAATACGCGCTCATCCCCGCTCTTTTCGGGCTAACCTCAGCAGCTTTTGCTGGCAATATCAATTTTGAATCGCCAAAGGCTCTGTCTCCACAGGTTGCTCCGGCTGCAGTTGGTACTTATGAAGTTTACTCCGCAAAACAATTTATCGGTCAAACCGAATGTACCTACAACATCTATCGCATTCGTGGCGAACTGACTGGTGTCGATAACGATACGGGCACAGGCTTTGACGAAGTGGAATTCCAGCTGTGGGATGACGGTACTCTCAAAGACTCAGAGACCATCACGGTGGCTGTAGGTGCGACGGTTGATTACGACGTGACCCTGGAATTTGAAGGTGTTTATGGTGATGGTGTTCCCGGCGTCGGGCTGTACAGTGAAATCGGTATGTCACTTGATCCCTACTACCCAGAAGACGTCTATGTTGAAGACTGCGAGCAATATCTTCAGTGTTGGGTAACACCGACTGTGGCTGATGCGGGTGATGAAATCACAGTACATGCACGTTTCAACCTGCCTGAAGAAGAAACCAGCATGACAGCTTACAGCCTCAGTCTGGTGCCTGTGGTTAACATGTACGACTTTGATGGTGACGGTGAATTTACCGGCAGCTTCACTCTGAACGAACTGTCGCGTCGTGGCCCTCATCTTTATCCGGTTCGGGCGATCGTTGGCGAACAGGTGTTCTGGTGCCCGGGTTTTGAAAAAACACCGACGGATTTTGAAACACCGGATCCGCAATGATGATGAGTTTTAATGTCGTCTGAATAAAAAACGGGGCCAATTGGTCCCGTTTCTGAATCAGCGAAGTGATATTACATCTGAGATTGCAGGTAATTCTGCAGCCCGACCATCTTAATCAGCCTCAGTTGCTGTTCCAGCCAGTGGGCATGATCTTTTTCGGTATCATCCAGCATCTGTAACAGAATATCGCGGGTTTCAAAGTCTTTTTCTTCTTCGCAGATGGCCATGGCATCTTTCAGCGCCCCGGCGACTTCATATTCCACATCTAAATCATTCTGCAGCATGGCGGGCACATCACTGCCAACGCGTAAGGCATCCGGTTGAGACAGGTCGGGTGTGCCTTCCAGGAAGAGAATTCGCTTGATCAGGGCGTCGGCGTGCATGGTTTCATCTTCCATTTCATGGCCGATGCGCTCATACAGTTTGGTCAGTCCCCAGTCTTCATACATGCGCGAATGAATAAAATACTGGTCACGTGCGGCCAGTTCGTTATTAAGAAGCTTCTGTAGTTGCTCGATAACGCGTGAGCTGCCTTTCATAGAATGGGTCGCCTTTCGGAAAGTAGAATGCAGAGAGTATGACAGACATATGACCACACGTGCCAGCCGCTGAAATGCGGCGGGGTACTCAGTTGGCGCAGAGCAGATGGGGTTTGAGGTGATGGGGTTTGAGGTGATGGGCCTGGTTTAAACCAGGCCCGCTGACTTCACCTGCGCCCACATCTCTTTCCCCGGCTTTAAATCCAGATGCGCGACCGAACGCCGGGTCATCCGCGATAACAGCGGTGTATTGCCCACTCTCACCTTAACCAGTGCCAGCGCTGGGTGATTATCGTCGGTGATGGCTTCTACCGTGCAGGGCAGGGCGTTCTGGATACTGGTTTCTGTCTGAGGCGACACCGCCAGACTGACATCGCGCGCGAGTATGCGCAGTCGAGCCGGTTCACCCATGCTGTGGTTATCGTCACGCAGCCAGATGCCAAAGCCATTTCCGACTCCAAACTGGGCGAGGTGCCACTGGCTGTCGATGGCGGTGACGCTGGTGTCGAGTACCACTCCGGCTTCTTCACCTAACTGCAGCGGGAATCTCGGGTCGGCAAGCGTCTGTTCCAGTGTGCCCTGAGCCATGACCTTGCCGTCTTTCATCGCGACTAAATGATCAGCCAGACGTGCGACCTCTGCCACAGAGTGTGTGACGTAAATCACCGGCAGAGAAAATTCAGAACGAAGGGATTCAAGATAGGGCAGTATTTCCTGTTTGCGTTGTTCATCCAGGGCGGCCAGTGGTTCGTCCATCAGCAGCAGCTGGGGTTTGCTCAGCAAGGAACGGGCAATGGCGACGCGCTGGCGCTCACCACCGGATAAATTCGCCGGGTGACGTTTCAGGGTGTGGCCGATGCCAAGCAATTCGATGATGTTGTTTTTTTCTGCCGTACTCACCGCTTGCCGCGCGCGTTTCAGGGCAAAGTCGAGGTTCCCCTGTGCG
>JBPEXS010000411.1:0-5076 GCA_052031325.1 Thalassolituus sp.
CGATCGCGGGATCCATATATTTATTGTGTCGTTTAAGTCTTGGTAAGTGGTGTTGTACCCACTGAGTGCCTCAGCCGCCCTCCGTGTGCACACCGCTGCGCGGTGATGGAGTGCTGCTCGCAAGCTCGCGGTCGCCATGTGAGAGTCATGAGGTCCAAACGTGATACTCCCGCCAGATAATAGCTTCTCTCAAGGAAATAACGTCATTGCGAGGAGCAGAGCGACGCGGCAATCCAGAGTGTCATTTGCTCTCAGTGAGCACTTTTTTGTTCAAGCCCTGATCATATTCAACACCACTACTGGATCGCCACGCTACGCTCGCGATGACGGCGGTGATTTCGTTTTACAGCTCCAAGCTCAAAGGAACTGTCATTGCGATAACTTCATTAAGTGAGTCACAGCGACGCGGCAATCCAGCTACCCGCGACCTCCTTCTGAAGTCTTAAAATTTACCTCAGTTTTTCAGCAAATCTTCTGATCAGCACCTACACTGAATGTCTCGTATCAGAGGAGTGTTCAGGTGTTTCTGGTTATCGAAGACAGCCCTATCGTTCAGAAAATCCTTCGTTATACGCTTCGTCAGCAGTCTGTTGGTCCTGTTGTGTTTGCCTCAAGCTATGCCGAGGGACAGGCGCTGTATGATAAGCACAGAGACTCTCTGGTTGCCGCTATTGTCGATCTGAATCTGCCGGACGCACCTCGTGGTGAAATGGTGGACTATCTGCTTGCAGAGGGCTTGCCGGTGGTTGTTCTCACGGGAAGCCTGGATCTGCGTCAGCGCCAGTCACTGTTGAACAGTGGTGCGGCAGACTATGTGATTAAAGAGAATCGGGCCTCCTATGATTACGCTGTACGCATGCTCAACCGTCTGCAGCGTAATCGCAAGTTCACCGCGCTTGTGGTAGATGATTCAACCACCACGCGGAAGCTCATCTGCAACTACTTGAGGTTGCTCTGCTTCCCTGTGGTTGAAGCCACAAATGGAGTTGAAGCAATGGCCATTCTGGAGGCCAACCCTTCTGTTTCTCTGGTTATCACTGACTATCACATGCCAGAAATGGACGGCTATCAGTTGGTGCAGAACATACGTCATAGCTTTGACCGTCGGCCATTAGCCATAATTGGGTTATCGAGCCAGGATGACCCTTATATTTCGGTCCACTTCATCAAGAAAGGTGCAAACGACTTTCTGCAGAAACCTTTTCTGCAGGAGGAGTTCAGCTGTCGCGTAACGAACAATATTGAAGCGATTGAGAAGGTTCATGAATTGCGGCAACAAGCCGATAAAGATTTCCTCACGAATCTATTTAACCGGCGCTTTTTCAATGAGCACGGTACAAATAAAGTCCGACGCCTGGTCGAGGCTGGTGTGCCTTTCAGCGTAGCGCTTTTCGATATTGATCATTTTAAACAGATCAACGACTGTCACGGTCATGATTCTGGCGATATGGTCTTGCGCCAGTTCGCCACTTATCTGTCAGACTCGTTTTCCGACAGCTTTCTTGTGTCGCGTTACGGGGGGGAAGAATTTGCCATGCTGATGCCAGGTCTATCGTCTGATAAGGCCTTTGACCTACTTGATGGCTTCCGCTGTTTCATTGCAGAGCAGCATTTCAGGGTGGCGGATGATGCGCGCCTTGATGTCACGGTGAGTATCGGTGTCAGTGAATTTTCCAATCAGCAGGGTGACCCTCTTGCTGCCCTGTTGAATCAGGCCGATGCAGCACTGTATCTGGCTAAGCGGGAAGGGCGTAACCTGGTGCATTGCTACAGTCATTCCGAAAACGCAGACTACGCTTAACTGTAGTAACTCAGACCCGATATGATTTAAACCATGGCCGTATGCAGCTGAGAAACGTCCTTGCTATCTCCTATGGGTCTTGCTTGCTGACAATCTGTTAGCCCTGGGCTCTGTCATTCTGAAGCCAGGTTCCGTAAATTCTGTTTCCAGTTACCGCAAAGACTGTTGCCATGAATGGCCCATATTGATCCCTTTTCCGCCTGAAAAACCTCATTATTTATAGTGATTTATTTGCCAATTCTCCCGAACGCTTGTTCTTAAAACTGATCCTTGATTATGTCTTTCTCATTCGGCAGATTACTACATAAGTATTATTTATTTTGGCCAATTCATACCATGTGCCCTGTTGGTGTCGCTGCTGACTCAGTTGCGTATCAGGTGCGCAGGAGTTTTTATGAAGCTGACGGTAATAGGTTCTGGCTTTGCTGCTCTGACATCTCTGCGTGAGTTACGCCGGAAATCCCCCTGGGCTGAAATCACTGTTATTGCCCCCAGGCCTGAACTGATTTATTTGCCCAGCATGATCTGGATTCCTGTGGGTCTGCGTCAGCCAGGCGATCTCAGAATAGACTTAACGAATTTCTTCCGCCGACTACGTATCACACATCTCGCGACCCAGGTAACCGGCATTTCTGAGAATGGACGTACTGTCTTCACGGAAGCTGGTCCTGTCACAAATGATGGTCTTATCATCGCCACTGGCGCACATTTTCAGCAGTCGCTTCCAGGGCTCGAAGTGACCAGTACACCCTGTCGCGGACTAGAAGAAGTGACTAAGATCCGTGATCGTCTGAACTCGATGCACAGTGGCACCATAGCAGTCGGTTTTGCGGGGAATCCGCGTGAACCTGCAGCTATGCGCGGTGGGCCGATGTTTGAATTTCTGTTTGGTATCGATACGTTATTACGTCGTCAGAAGCGTCGTAACCGGTTTGATCTTTTGTTCTTCACATCTTCCCCTGAGCCTGCAAAGCGGCTGGGAGACAAGGTACCCAGCACGTTATTATCACAGATGAAAAAACGGGGAATTCAGACTCATCTGGGGCATCAGATACTGGGTTTCGAAGAACGCCGGATCCTTACAAGTGGCGGCGACATCCATGCTGACATGATCCTCTTTATGCCAGGCATGACCGGTCCATCCTGGGTTTCCGAATCTCCCGTTACTCTGTCACCCGGTGGCCTTATCAAAGCCGACGAATATTGTGCTGTAGAAGGTATGGAAAAGACCTATGTCGCCGGTGACTCAGGCAGCTTCCCAGGGCCTGAATGGCAGGCCAAACAAGCTCATATGGCAGATATTCAGGCGTTGGCAGCCAGCCGGAATCTGATCTCTGAACTGAGTGGCTCTGATCATCGCGAGGATTTCTCACATGAAGTCGCCTGTATCATTGATACCCTGTCACACGGAGTGCTGATAAAACGCACTGAGCAGCTAAGCATGATGCTGCCACCTATGCGTCTCATGCACTACGCCAAACGGTTTTATGAGTACTGGTATCTCCGCCAGTACCGTTAAATCTCAGTGAAATACACTGGCGAAAGATGCTGAATAATCAGCGAACACAAATAGAGAGCATAAAAAAGGGCCGGTAAAATTCAGCCCTTTCTCCATTGCCTGTCAGCTCAACTTACTCCGTTGCAGTTATCAGGCAACCTCAGCGATGGCCTGCTCGGCTTTCAGAACTTTTTCTTCATCTAACATAAGGCCGCTGCTGTCGATAAAAGTAACGTCGGTTAAACCGATAAAGCCCAGCACAAAGGTCATCCAGCCAGTAATAAAGTCGGCTCCTGACCCCAGTGCGGTTCCGCCTGAGGTCACAACGACATACACCTTCTTACCCTTCAGCAGACCTTCAGGGCCATTCTCAGTGTAGCGGAACGTTTCCCGGGCTCTGGCGACCATATCGATCCAGGCTTTTAAAGCTGCGGGAACATGAAAGTTGTAGACCGGTGTTGCAATCACAATGGTATCCGCATCTTTCAGCTCGTTTACCAGCGTGTCAGATGCTGACAAGGTAGCCGCCTGTTCAGCACTGCGGTCCGCAGGGTCGGTAAAGTTAGCGCCGATCCAGGCTTCATTAATGATATCCACACCTTTGGAAAGGTCACGCTCCGTAACGCTTGTCTCACCATTCGTTGCCAGTTTGCTGATCAATTTATCGGCCAGGCCTCGGCTGACTGAGCCTTCAGTTCGCATACTGGCATCAACACGCAGGATCTTATTCATAACTTGTTCTCCATAAGGATTGATTGAATAACACCACTTTATAGTTATGTCTTAATCAGAAAAATAACTTAATATTCAAATTATATTTCTGAAAAATGGAATAATCACTGTGAGTGAACTGGAAGAAGTCAACGTGTTTGTCACCCTGGTGGAATGTCAGAGTGCTTCACGGGCGGCAGAGAAAATGGGGCTGGCCAACTCAGCCATCAGCCGTCGGATGAAAGCGCTGGAAGAACGCTTAGGCGTGCAACTGATCCAGCGTACGACCCGTACCATGCACCTGACTGATGACGGCCAGTTGTATTATCAGCGATGCCGCAAGTTATTGGATGACTGGCACGAAGCCGAGCAGGAGGTCATGCAGTCTGCTGCCGAACTCAGCGGTACCTTAACCGTGTCAGCGCCTCTCAGCCTGGGGTTATCCCATCTGGCACCTGCTATTACCGACTTTATGCAAGATCACCCGCAACTCAAGGTCAATCTGGATCTGTCCGATCGCCGGGTAGATCTGGTGGAGGATGGATACGACCTGGCCTTCCGCATTGGCGCGCTGGAAGACTCCAGCCTGATGGCACGCCTCGTTACTGAGATCCGTCATATTGTCTACTGCTCACCGGGTTTTCTGGATCAGTACGGGCCGTTCAATCACCCGGACGACCTGCGCGATGCTCCGGGGCTGGGTTACAGCAACCTGCGTCACCCAGGGCGCTGGCCCTATAGTGGCCCTGACGGTGAAAAAGGTGAAGGTAGAGTCGAACCGCGTATGCTGTCATCCAATGGTGAAGCACTGCGAGCTGCTTCAATCAAAGGTATCGGCATCGGCTGTCAGCCCAGTTTCATCCTGCACGATGCCATCAGCGCTGGTCAGCTGGTGCCGGTTCTGACTGAATATCAGTGGTACGGTATGAACCTGTACGCGATTTACCCACAGACACGCCACCTGTCGCGTAGAGTCCGTGCTTTGATTGATTATCTGGTTGAATACTTTCAGCAGGATAAGAACTGGAATTCAGGTCTGAAATTGTTTCGCTAAGTCTGATAAATC
>JBPEXS010000412.1:0-1270 GCA_052031325.1 Thalassolituus sp.
GAAGTCGGCGCTGAGCGCTGGGTTCTCGCAGGTACGGACTACGTTTACCCACGTACCACCAACAAAATTCTGGAGTCTTACCTGAAGTCGAAAGGTGTGGCTGCAGAAGACATCATGATCAACTACACCCCATTCGGTCACAGCGACTGGCAGACCATTGTTTCTGACATCAAGAAATTCGGCTCTGCGGGTAAAAAGACGGCCGTAGTGTCTACCATCAACGGTGACGCCAACGTACCTTTCTACAAAGAACTGGCTAACCAGGGCATTAAAGCAGAAGACATTCCTGTGGTTGCCTTCTCCGTCGGTGAAGAAGAACTGTCTGGTTTTGACACTGCACCACTCGTGGGCCACCTGGCGGCATGGAACTACTTCATGTCTGCTGAAAGCGATGCAAACGATGAGTTCATCGAAACCTGGCACGAGTTCACTGGCGATGACAGCCGTGTAACCAACGACCCGATGGAAGCCACTTACATCGGTTTCGAAATGTGGGCTGACGCGGTTGAAAAAGCCGGTACCACTGACGTTGACGCGGTTGAAGCGGCGATGATCGGTATTGAAGTACCCAACCTGACTGGCGGTACTGCGGTTATGAACAAAAACCACCACCTGTCCAAGCCGGTTCTGATCGGTGAAATTCAGGAAGACGGTCAGTTCGAAATCGTATGGGCGACCGACGAAGAAGTACCGGGTGATGCCTGGACTGACTACCTGCCAGAAAGTGCCAACCTGATCTCTGACTGGACGGATCCGGTTAAGTGCGGCAACTACAACACTAAGACCAAAACCTGTGGTGGTGCGGCTAAGTAATTAGCGGCCACTGACTTGTTTTAATGGTGGATGTAAAAGGGCAGGGGCGTTTTCGTCCCTGCCCGATTTTTTTATTGGGGCAGCCTATGAAGTTATGCACGCGGATTTCCGTTTTTTTATTGCTGTTGGTGAGTGCGGGGCTGGCACAGGCCAATTCTGGCATTGACTCACAAGCTTCTGATTCTCAAGCGTCTGTTTCTGAAACGACGTCTTCTCAAAATTCTTCTGGTACAGAATCGGTGGCAATGAGCCTGAAAGATTATGTACTGGCTCTGACCGAAGCAGGCTTCCGCGAAAAAGAAGCTCTGGTTGAAGGTCTGGTCACGGTGGATGATCCGCAGACTCTGCCTGTGATGCGGGCACTGCTGGAAGGTGACCTGTATTACGTAAAAGCCGATAACACGCCGGTGTTTAAAACCAAAAGTGATCCGGTCACTGTCTTCGGTGGCGAAGTGAT
>JBPEXS010000413.1:0-1674 GCA_052031325.1 Thalassolituus sp.
ACCAAAGGGGTTATCTTCTTTGAGCAGGGCAAGCTCAGCGAAGCCATCGCGGCGTTTGATGAAGCCACCAAGTGCGAAGAAGCCGGCGCCAGCATTATGCTGAACTCGATTCAGGCCAAGGTCAGTTACATTGAAAGTGAGAAGATGGACATCAAACAACTGAAAGACTGTTATCGCCTGTTCCGCCGTATCGGTAGCATCAAAGAGAGTGACGAGCGTTTCGGACGCTACGAAAAGCTCAAAGATTCCTGTGAACGACTGCGCCGCAGTGCCGGAATCTGAGAGTCATTTCTATCGAATTCTCAGGCTCTCTCATAACCCCGCGTGTATCTGTGGGTGAGATGGGTACCATCAACCTGAACCCGGGAGGTCTCCATGGATTTTGAGCAGCTCACCGCCGCTGTCATCCACGACCTGAAAAACCAGGTTCAGAGTGTGGTTGCCGAATCAGACCTGCTGCTTCAGACCCTGCCTGATGAGCACAAAGCTCCACTCAGTTCATTGTTACGCCGCACCCGGGGCATTCAGGAAGAGATCAGCCAGCTGATCACCCTGTATCAGATGAAGTCGCACAGTATTTTCTCGTCTGAAGAGGCCTGGCCACTGAGCACCCTGCGCATTGTCGCCGAACAGATTCAGATGCAGCACCCGGATGTCGCCATTGAATGCCATGCCGACGACAACCTGAGTGGCTGGTACAACGACTTTCTGATGCAGATGGCACTGGCGTGCCTGATCACCAACAGTATTCAGGCCGGAGCCTGCAGGATCAGGCTCAACGCCGAGCAGAGTGTGGATGGACTGAGCTTTACGGTGGCCGATGATGGCCCGGGGTTTCCGCCAGAGGTTCTGGCCGGTGAACGGGTCAGCCACAAAGTCGGCGGCACCGGGCTGGGGCTGTATTTCTCTGAGTTGGTTGCTCTGCATCACAAGAGTCAGAACAAAAGCCGACAAACAAGCCACCAGAAGAGCGGCCCTTCTGAAGGTACTCTGACACTCAGCAACCCGGCTGACGGTGGTTCACAGGCCGTGTTGCGCCTGCCTTGAAAGCCGACCGGTTCAGGCTTCAGCAGCGCTGACCTGAAACAAACGGAAACAGAATTCTTTGGTGGTTTTACTGCGGTGCTCTTCCCAGCCAGCCGGCAGATTCAGCGCCAGCCCCGTCTCATGTTCCACATAGACCCAGGCCCCCGGTAATAACTGCAGACTGTCGATACTCGGTTGCAGGAGGTTTTTTCCAAAGGGGGGATCAAGAAACACCAGATCAAACGGCTGTGGATTCTGCTGCAGCCAGGCCAGGGCATCGCCCGCCCAGAGCTGGGCATTCTTCGCATTCAGTGAAGCCAGATTCTCGCGGATCTGCAACGCTGCTTTGGGGTGCTTCTCCAGAAAAATCACTTCTTTGGCACCGCGCGACAGGGCCTCAAACCCCAGCGCGCCAGACCCCGAAAAGGCATCCAGCACCCGCGCACCTTCGACCTCGTACTGCAGCCAGTTGAACAGGGTTTCACGCACCCGGTCGAGTGTCGGGCGCAGGCCGTCGACGGCGGCGAATTTAAGACGACGGGAGCGGAATTGCCCGCCGATGATGCGTAACTGATGCTGTGTTCTGCTGGTCAAACTCTGTGTCACTCTGCTGTTCGGCCATACCCTGCCAACAATCGGCAAAGGCCT
>JBPEXS010000414.1:0-1138 GCA_052031325.1 Thalassolituus sp.
ACAAGGTGATTAATGCGCAGTCATCCGGTGCGGTGGCGGTTGCTGTCTACAACAACGTTGAAGGTATGCTCTTCGGTACTCTGGGTGAGGGTAACTCATCAGATATCCCTGCCATTGGTCTGTCTCAGGCTGACGGTCAGACACTGGTTGCGTCTTACCTGGGCACGGACGGTGAAGTGGTCAACACCTTCGACGAAAACGGTCTGGGGTACGACACCTATACCGGTACCTCCATGGCAGCACCTCACGTGGCCGGTGCCGCAGCACTGCTGCTGAGCATTGATCCGGATCTTACGCCGGTGGAGATTAAGAATATCCTGATGTCCACGTCAGACAAGCCTGCTGCAATGGCGGGTACTACGGTTTCCTCCGGCCGTCTGAACGTGCTTGAAGCGATACAGTCTATCCCTCAATAAGACGGATATGACGCTTTAATCTCTCTGTCTCGCAGATTGATTCAAGTCTTATTAAAAAGGTACTCCTATCCTGGGGTACCTTTTTAGTTTTCGGGCTGTCTGCCCTGTTTCTGATTTTTTCTATAAGGCATTTCCTATGCAACAACCCTCCGTGGATGGCAAAACTAAACGTAAAGGATTGCGTATCGGCATTGTGGGTATCGGTAAAGTCGGGTCGACCCTGGCATACACTGTGGCCCTCAAAGGTCTTTGTTCCGAACTGGTGCTGGTCAATCGCTCGCCGGATGCTGCTCTGGGGGATATGTACGATCTGCGACATTCCATGCCCTTTCTGCAACGTCAGATGAAAATCACTTCCGGTGGAATTGAGGCCCTCGAAGGTGCGGACATCATCGCTCTGTGTCAGTCGGTACCCAGCAAACCTGGATTTGCAGACCGCAATTCGTTGGCCGAAGATAACGCCAGAATGTTCCGCGAGCAGATACCAAAGATTGCTGAGGTTGCGCCAGACGCCATTCTGCTGGTGCTCTCAAACCCTGTGGATGTACTGACCTATCTGGCGCTCAAAGAGTCCGGCTTTCCGCCGGAACGTGTGCTGGGTACCGGCACCTTTCTGGATTCAGCACGCTTCCGCTCATTACTGTCGGATGAGCTGGGTATTCACCCGGATGACCTCCGGGCGTACATACTGGGAGAGCATGGTCCAACTCAGTTCCCGCTGA
>JBPEXS010000415.1:0-4828 GCA_052031325.1 Thalassolituus sp.
CAAAAAAGCTGCCCGTGGGCAGCTTCAGTGGACAGTGCGGCAGAGCTTACTCCGCAGAGCCGAAGGTTTTCTCAGCCATAAACTGCTGTACGGTCGCCAGGTCAGCTGGCAGAACATCCAGACGCTCTTCGCGCTCCATCAGGTCTGCGAGATGATGCGGCAGTGCTGGCAGCTCGAAGCCCGCACGACGGACAGCATCTTCAAATTTCACCGGGTGCGCAGTACCCAGAGTGATCATCGGAATGGCCGGGTTGCGGCGGCAGTCACGCGCTGCACGCACACCAATGGCCGTGTGTGGGTCGAGCAGGTAACCGGTTTCATCAAACACTTCCTGCATGGTTTCAACCGTGACACGCTCATCCACGGCCTGCGAATCAAACAGCTCACGCGCCTTGGCCAGACGGTTTTCATCCAGTGACACGATGTCATCGCGGGCACTCATCTTCGCCATCAGTGCTGCCAGAGCATCACCATCACGGTCATACAGATCAAACAGCAGACGCTCAAAGTTACTGGATACGGCAATATCCATTGACGGCGTAATGGTGTGACGCAGAGGCAGGACTTCGTACTGATTCTTGCTCATCAGGCGATGGAGAACATCGTTGCTGTTGGTGGCAATGATCAGCTGCTCAATCGGCAGGCCCATCTTACGTGCCATATAACCCGCAAAGATGTCACCGAAGTTACCGGTCGGCACGGAATAGGCCACCGGACGCAACGGGCCACCCAGATTCAGGCTGGAGTAGAAGTAGTAAACGATCTGAGCCATGATGCGCGCCCAGTTAATGCTGTTCACCGCCACCAGCTTACGTTCACCACGCAGGAAGGACTGATCACCAAAGCTGGCTTTGACCATATCCTGAGCCTGGTCAAAATTCCCTTCAATGGCGATATTGTGGATATTACCACCCGCCACTGTGGTCATCTGACGACGCTGAACCTCAGACACTTTGCCGTGTGGGTGCAGGATAAAGATATCGACGTTGTCGCAGGCTTTAGTACCCTCAATGGCGGCCGAACCGGTATCACCAGAGGTTGCGCCCATGATCACGACTTTCTCATTACGACGCTTCAGAACGTAGTCCAGCAGACGACCCAGCAGCTGCAGGGCAAAATCCTTGAACGCCAGGGTCGGGCCATGGAACAGCTCGAGCACGTACTCGTTGTGATCCAGCTGTTGCAGTGGGGCAACGGCTTTATGACCAAAGGCACCGTAGACGTCTTCGATCATTTCTTTCAGATCTTCCGCCTCAACACAGCCTTCAACGAAGGGCCAGATTACTTTCTGCGCCAGCTCGGTGTAAGGCAGGTCACGCCAGGAAAGAATTTCTTCTTCACTGAAATGCGGTACCTCTTTCGGTACATACAGACCACCGTCTGTTGCCAGGCCGGTGAGCAGGACGTCTTCAAAAGACAGTTCTGGGGCGTTTCCACGGGTGGAGATATATTTCATCATGACGTTGAGTCGCGGTTCAGCTGATTAAAAAACGGGCGTAGTGTACATGGTTTGCCGGTCTGAATCATCCGGCACAGCTGCGCCCCCATCACAAGTCAGGCCGGATTCAGGCTGAAATCAAATTCGTAGAAATGCTGTCCCTCTTCGTCCATCCGGATCGTCATTGAACCTGACAACCCCTGCAGCTCATCGGAGCCGGAATCCGGCACCACGGTCAAGGTGAGCGTGTCAGTACCAGCCTGCATGGTGCCAGAGTGCTGCAGCACAAAACTGCCCCGGCGGCCATCGACTACTCCGTCCACCTGCTCCAGAGCGACGTACCCGGCCGAACCTGCGACACCGGACATGGCGCTGAGCATCTCGCCCTGACTGCGGGCCTCGAGTTCGCCCATGTAGGTTTTTTTCATGGCCATACGGCGCAGGCGGACGCCATGTTCACCCTGATGATGCACATCCAGAGGACTGAGCATCACTTCAAACATTCCACTGACTTTCATAAAACCTCAATTACGGTGATCTGTTGAAATGGAAAAAAGAACCCTACCCTGAACTCTGCTGTAAAACACAGGCAGCAGGCACAAAAAAAGCGCCCGCAGGCGCTTTTATCCGTTCAGACGGACGACTTATGCAGCCGCTGGAGTCTGAGACTCGAACTTCGGCTTACGGCTGTATTTAAAGATGCGGCCGAGAACGCTGAAGTACTGCTTAGAGAAACGCCCGGTGTTGTACGGCACATTGTGCTTGGCACAGGTCGCACGTACTTTTGCAGCCACTTCGTTGTAGCGGTAAGACGGCAGATCCGGGAACATGTGGTGTTCAACCAGGCGACTCAGATGACCGCTCATAAAATGCAGCAACCATGGGCCTTCAAAGTTAGAAGAACCCAGAACCTGACGGTAGTACCACTGACTGCGGCTTTCACCTTCGCAATCTTCTTCCGCAAAAGTATGAACATTGCCAGTGAAATGACCGCAGTAAATAATGGTTGAAGCCCACAGGTTACGGATAATGTTGGCCGCCAGGTGGCCGAAGAACATCATCCAGAACATCGGCATTCCCAGGAACAGCGCGACAATACCCGGGTAGAACAGGTAATCACGGAACAGCACCTTCAGGGCTTTACCCTTGAATTCTTTGGTTAACGCCGAGTGGTCCGTGGCTTCTTTGCCTTCACGCTTGTTACGCAGATTGCGAAGAATAAAACCGTGCAGTTCGTGGAAGGCCACCGCCCATTGGAACATCATGCTCATATTCAGATAACGCAGGAACTGCATGCGATACAGAGGCTTCCACTCGACATCATCACTCAGGCGCAGAACGTCGTAACCAAAATCACGGTCTTTACCGATCACGTTCGTGTAAGTGTGATGTTCAAAGTTGTGGGTATGACGCCATGAGCCACCAGAACAGGCCATATCCCAGTCGTAATGCAGAGAGTTCAGGTGTGGGTCGTTCATGAAATCGTACTGGCCATGCATTATGTTATGGCCGATTTCCATGTTATTGATGATCTTGGAGACCGCAAGCATAGCCACGCCCAGAACCCAGAAGGCCCAGTGGTAAAAACCGGCGACCATGACAGCACGGCTGCTGAGATCCAGTACACGCTGAATCATCACGACCCGGCGCATATAACTGGCGTCTTCCTGGCCGACCTTAGCCAGAGCTTCGTCACGAATCTGGTTAATGTCTTTTTCAAATTCAGCGAGCGATTCAGCACTCGGCATTGGAGAAGTCATATCGATCTCCTGACACAGATGTCTGATTCAAGATTACTGGCAGCAACGCTGATACACAGCTTTTACGCCTGCCAGTATCGGAATATTGTCCGGGCGTTGTTTAAACCGCTCCGCTTTTTGGGGTGTACTCATTGTTCATACACCAATCCGGCATCCATGCTGAGGTAAAAGGCCCTGTTCCCGGCCAGTTCGAACACGCCATTCTATCTACCGCTGAGGTGGTTGCAACACCGGACTCCCGTAGACTATTCCCTGCGTCTGCCGTTCTGGCGAATCGGCGAGAAGCACAATGGCATCTGAGCAGTGTGATCGCACTGCCGTCGTTCTCTGAGCAGGTGCTCAGTTCAATCGACCGGGTTTACAGAAGTAAAACCCGTTGCTAAAAAATAAAGCACCAGAAGGCGCTTTATCCGTTCAGATGGGCGTCTTATGCAGCCGCTGTTGTCTGGCTCTGGTACTTAGGCTTACGGCTGTATTTGAAGATACGGCCCAGAACGCTGAAGTACTGTCCGACAAAGCTGCCGGTGTTGTAAGGCACGTTGTGCTTGGCACAGACCGCACGGACTTTCTTAGCCACATCGTTGTAACGGTAGGACGGCAGATCCGGGAACACATGGTGCTCAACCTGACGGCTCAGGTGACCACTCATAAAGTGCAGCAGCCAAGGGCCTTCAAAGTTAGAAGAACCCAGAATCTGACGGTAGTACCACTGACCACGGCTTTCACCTTCACATTCTTCTTCAGCAAAGGTATGCACGTTACCGGTGAAGTGACCACAGTAGATGATGGTCGCTGCCCAGGCGTTGCGGATGACGTTAGCGGCCATGTTGCCGAAGAAAATCATCCAGAACATAGGCATCCCCAGGAACAGAGCCACAAGACCCGGGAAGAACAGGTAATCACGGAACAGTACCTTCAGAGACTTGGCGTAGAACTCATTACGCAGTGCGGACTTGTCGGTGACTTCTTTACCTTCAGCCTTATTACGCATGTTGCGCAGGATGTAGCCGTGCAGCTCATGGAAAGCCACCGCCCACTGGAACAACAGAGTCATGTTCAGGTAACGCAGGAACTGCATACGGTACAGAGGCTTCCACTCCTGGTCGTCACTCAGACGCAGAACGTCATAACCAAAGTCGCGGTCTTTACCGATCACGTTCGTGTAAGTGTGGTGTTCAAAGTTGTGAGTACGACGCCATGAACCGCCGGAACAGGCACCGTCCCAGTCGTAATTCAGAGAGTTCAGGTGTGGATCGTTCATGAAATCGTATTGGCCATGCATGATGTTATGACCGATTTCCATATTATTGATGATCTTGGCAATACCCAGCATGGCTACACCCAGCACCCAGAAGGCCCAGTGGTAGAAACCCGCAACCATCACAGCACGGCCCCCCAGATCCAGGACACGCTGTACCATCACAACCTTGCGGATGTACCTGGCATCAGCCTCACCTACTTTGGCAAGCGTTTCATCGCGGATCTCGTTCAGATCTTTTTCAAACTCAACGAGCGATTCTGCACTCGGCATTGGTGAGGTCATATCGATCTCCTTACTCAGATGTCTAATTCAAGATCACTGGCAGCGACGCTGATGCACAGCTGGATATCCTGCTTGCCAGTATCGGAA
>JBPEXS010000416.1:0-8108 GCA_052031325.1 Thalassolituus sp.
GATCTGGCATCAGAGCTGGATCAGGCCCATCGTTTGGCTTTATGCCAGCTGCTGGAAGATTTAAAATGTCAGGTCTTCATCACCAGTATCGAAAAAGAAAAACTGACTGATGTCTGGCAACCGATTGCCAGTAAACTGTTCCACGTGGAACATGGTCAAATCATTGAGGAAAGCACCACATGAGTGAGAACAACTACGATTCGTCGAGTATTAAAGTCCTGAAGGGCCTCGACGCAGTTCGTAAGCGTCCCGGGATGTACATTGGCGATACAGATGACGGTACCGGTCTTCACCATATGGTGTTTGAGGTCGTGGATAACTCCATCGATGAAGCGCTGGCCGGGCACTGTGACACCGTTGATGTAGTGATTCATGAGAATAACTCTGTGTCGGTATCGGATAACGGCCGGGGTATTCCGACTGAATTGCACCCGGAAGAGGGTGTATCTGCAGCGGAAGTAATCCTCACAGTACTGCATGCCGGCGGTAAGTTTGACGATAACTCCTACAAGGTTTCAGGTGGTCTGCACGGTGTGGGCGTATCGGTAGTGAATGCACTGTCTGAGAAGCTGAAACTGACCATCCGTCGTGGTGGTAAATTATTTGAGCAGGAATACACCCACGGTGTACCAGACTACCCACTGAAAGAAGTCGGCAAGTCTGAAACATCGGGGACTATGGTGACCTTCCTGCCATCCAAGGAAACCTTCACCAAAACCGAATTCAGCTACGACTACCTGGCCAAGCGCCTGCGTGAGCTGTCTTTCCTGAATTCGGGTGTGCGTATTCATCTGAAAGATGAGCGTACCGATAAAGAAGACGTGTTTGAATTTGAAGGTGGCCTCGCTTCTTTTGTGGGCTACCTGAACGAAAGCAAAACCACCGTCAGTGAAGTGTTCCACTTTAACGTGGAACGCGAAGATGGCATTGGTGTTGAAGTGGCGATGCAGTGGAATGATGGCTTCCAGGAAAGTATTCACTGTTATACCAACAACATTCCTCAGCGCGATGGTGGAACTCACCTGGCAGGATTCAGGGCGGCACTGACGCGCTCACTCAACAGCTATATTACCGGTGAAGGCCTGGATAAAAAATCCAAGGTCTCGACCACAGGTGATGATGCCCGCGAAGGCCTTACGGCGATCATCTCGGTAAAAGTACCGGATCCGAAGTTCAGCTCGCAGACCAAAGACAAGCTGGTATCCAGTGAAGTGAAGCCAGCAGTCGAACAGGAGATGGGGCGTCTGTTCCAGGAATTCCTGTTGGAGAATCCACAGCAGGCTAAAGATCTGGTTGGCAAAATGATCGATGCGGCGCGCGCCCGTGAAGCGGCACGCAAAGCCCGTGAAATGACCCGCCGGAAAGGCGCTCTCGATATTGCTGGCCTGCCGGGTAAGCTGGCGGACTGTCAGGAAAAAGACCCAGCCCAGTCAGAAGTATACCTGGTGGAGGGTGACTCAGCCGGTGGCTCTGCGAAGCAGGGCAGGGACCGTCGTACCCAGGCGATTCTGCCACTCAAGGGTAAGATTCTGAACGTCGAAAAAGCCCGCTTCGATAAGATGCTGTCATCAGCAGAAGTCGGCACCCTGATTACTGCACTGGGCTGTGGTATTGGCCGTGAAGAATTTAACCCGGACAAACTGCGCTACCACCGCATCATTATCATGACGGATGCGGACGTCGACGGTGCGCACATCCGTACACTGCTGCTGACCTTCTTCTTCCGTCAGATGCCAGAGATTATTGAGCGTGGCCATGTCTACATTGCTCAGCCACCCCTGTACAAGATCAAGCGTGGTAAGCAGGAGCAGTACATCAAAGACGAAGAGGCCATGGAAAACTATCTGACGCACAGTGCTTTGGAGAAGGCGAGCCTGCATCCTTCCGAAGATGCTCCTGCAATCTCAGATGAAGCCTTCGCCAAACTGGTGGATGACTACCGTGCCGCCCAGGAGACGGTGAAGCGTATGGCTAATTCAGGCCTGGTACCGAAAGAAGTACTGCATGAAATGGTCAGCCTGCCACGGGTAACGACAGACCGCATGAGCGCAGAAGTGGCGATGCAGGAGTGGGTAGAGCTGCTCAAAGGTCGTATGCCGGACGCAGGACGCAGTGGCTCGCATTACGAGCTGGCTGTTGTTCAGGATGATGAACGCGGCAACTACAACATCGAAATCAAAGTCATTACCCACGGTATTGCCCGTGAGTACACACTCGACAGTGAGTTCTTCGCCGGCTCTGGCTACAACAAACTGGCCACCATGAGCGAGAAGCTGGGCGATACACTCGAAGCGAGTGCTTACATACGCCGTGGTGAGCGTGTTTACGTGATTGAAGACTTCCGTGACGCCGTACAGTGGCTCATGAATGAGGGCAGCCGGGGTATCAATATTCAGCGTTATAAAGGTCTGGGTGAGATGAACCCGGAACAGCTGTGGGAAACTACCATGGACCCTGAAACCCGCCGTATGCTTCAGGTCAGCATCGAAGACGCCATCGGCGCCGATAAGATGTTCACTACTCTGATGGGTGATGACGTTGAGCCGCGCCGTGCCTTTATTGAATCCAATGCCCTGAACGTGGCTAATCTGGATTTCTGATCCGATGCCAACCCGCACTGAGCCCCTGTCTGCCGGAAACAACCGCCGGGGGTTCGGTATTGCTCGCAGCGCCTTTGGCGCTGCGATCCTCCTCTCTGCGTTATCACTCCCTGCAGAAGCCCGTTTCTACGATGAGCCAGAAGGGTATTCCGGTTATGGTCATTGGTATCTGTCATTCAGTGCTGAAACGGGCAGGGCAGACCAGAATCTGACGTCTTCCGGCGCGTTTGATTATGTCGCCCCCAGGCTGGCGGTGGGGGGTGTGGGTCCGGAGGCCATCCGCTTTGAGCTCGCCTGGTTGCGTGTAAGCGCTGATGACATTGCCTGGCGCACTACCGGGGTAGAGGCTGAACTTTGGCTGCCCTGGCGCCCTGAGCAGCGTATCAGGCCCTATCTGATCCTGGGTTCCGGCTTTTATCAGTACTACGGTGAAACCTCAGACTTTTTCACTCAGGAGGGTGCGGACAATACCGCCCGCAGTTTTAACGCCGGGCTGGCATTAACAGGCAATCTGAGTCTCTCGACAGAAGTATCTTTGTCCCTGCATTACCGACTGCTCGAGTGGGAAGCCGGTACTGAAGGAACCAAAGCCGATGCTACATTGAACTCTGCGCGCCTGACGTTGACTCAGCTGTTCTGAAGCTGAAGTTAAGCACACCATCATAAATAGCGGATTTTCCGTGCAAAAACGCTTGCCCTGCCCGTGTCAATGAGGACAATGCCCACCGGCACGGACGCATTTATTGATACGACTCCGGCTGCAGTGTTTACTCGTTGTTTGTAGTTTAAAGCCCAGTAAGTCAGGACCTTTATGTCAATCGATTGGAAAGATTATGAGCTACCGGAGGGGTTCTACGACGAACTGATCAGTTCGCCTGGAAACGCCCGGCAGCCTGCCCGCCAGTTGGCGAATTACCTCGCCAGCCTCACCGAAGAAGAAATGCAGTCGCGCAAACTGGCTGCAGAATCCACCATCAAAGATATGGGCGTGTCATTCACCGTCTATATGGACGGTGGCAATATCGACCGGGCCTGGCCTTTTGACATTATTCCCCGGGTTATCTCAAGCAACCAGTGGGATAAAACCGCTGCGGGCCTGACTCAGCGACTGCGTGCTCTGAACCTGTTTATTGATGATCTGTATCACGATCAGAAGATTCTCAAGGACGGCATCGTCCCCGAGTTTGTTCTGAAGCAGTCATCGAACTACCGCAAAGAATGCGAAGGTGTGAACCCACCATTCGGTGTCTGGGCCAATATCTGTGGTACGGATCTGGTGCGTGACAAAGATGGCCAGTTCTACGTGCTGGAAGATAACCTGCGCGTACCCTCCGGCGTGTCGTATATGCTGGAAAACCGCTCCATCATGAAGCGCGTCCTGCCCGAGGTGTTCGAGAAGGTTAACATCGCGCCGGTGGGTGATTATCCGGAAAACCTGTTCAGCATGCTGGCCTCACTGTCACCGCGAAAAGGTGAGCGTCCGGTGATTGCCGTGCTGACGCCGGGTATTTATAACTCAGCCTACTTTGAACACGCCTTCCTGGCTCAGCGCATGGGTGCCGAGCTGGTTGAGGGCAGTGATCTGCTGGTCGATAAAGACGACTGTGTCTACATGAAGACCATCGCCGGTCTGGAGCGTGTCGATGTGATTTATCGTCGTATCGACGACCTGTTCCTTGACCCTGAAGTGTTCCATAAAGATTCGGTGCTGGGTGTTCCGGGACTGATGCGTGCCTGGCGTGCCGGTAATGTCGCGCTCGCCAACGCCCCGGGTGCCGGTGTCGCGGACGACAAAGTGATCTACGCCTACGTGCCACAGATCATCAAATACTACCTGGGTGAAGAGCCGCTGATTCCGAACGTAGAGACCTTCCTCTGCTACGAAGACAAGCAACGTGAGTATGTACTCGCTAACCTGGATAAGCTGGTTGTGAAGCCAGCCAATGAATCCGGTGGCTACGGCATGCTGGTTGGTCCGCACTCAACCAAAAAAGAGCGTGAGACCTTTGCCGAGCTGATTAAGGCTAACCCGCGTAACTACATCGCCCAGCCAACACTGGCGTTGTCGACGGCACCGACTCTGGTGGGTCGTAATAAGGCCGAGCCACGTCACCTTGATCTGCGCCCGTTTATTCTGCAGGGCAAAGACACGTATGTGACAACGGGTGGTCTGACCCGGGTGGCAATGAAGAAGGGGTCACTGGTAGTGAACTCCTCGCAGGGCGGTGGCAGTAAAGACACCTGGATTGTGGATACATCGGCGGGCAAATCCTGATGCTTTCAAAAGTAGCTGAACGAATTTATTGGACGGGCCGTTACATCGAACGGGCCGAGAACACGGCACGACTGCTCAGTATTTATGACAAACTGCTGTTCGATATGCCGAAGCAGGTCAACCTGGGCTGGTACAACCTGATCACCATCAACAACCTCGAAGAGAGTTTTGCTGAGCGTTATTCCGTACAGGATGAGCGCAATGTCGTGAAATTCCTGTTGGGTGATGAAACCAACCCAAGCTCCGTGATCTCGTCACTGATGGCGATTCGTGAAAACGTACGTACTACACGTGACGTGGTTCCGGCCGAAGCCTGGGAACTGATCAACGAAACCACCCAGTACGTGCAGGAAAATCTGCAGCAGGGTGTGAATCGCAGTAACCGCCACGACTTCCTCGATCACCTGATCAATGCCTGCCTGCAGATTGTGGGGCTGATGAGCGTCAGTATGCCACGTGACGAAGGTTGGGAAATGCTGCAGCTGGGTCAGTACCTGGAACGTGCGGATATGACCACGCGTAATATCGATGCCGGTGTTGCCGCCATCATGCAGGTGGAAGACGACGATTTTGCCGTTAACAGTCGTCAGATCATCTGGGGGAACGTGCTGCGCTCCCTCAATGCGGATCAACCATTCCGTCGCGCGATGCGCAGCTCCATCAAGGGCGAGGCTGTGGTGCCATTTCTGATGGCTGACCCTCATTTCCCGCGCTCTGCAGCATTCTGCCTCAGCGAGATGATTGAAGCTTCTGAGGCTTTGCCGCGCTCAGAGAAGGTCATCAAAGAAATCCGTAAACTTCACAGAGCTGTCATGGCTTGTGGTGAAGATGGCGGTCACGGGCAGGAATTCCGCGATGAACTGAACGAACTCCAGATCAGCATCCGCAATCTGCACTTCCTGATCGGGCGTACCTGGTTCCTGACAGACCAGTAATCTGCCCTCTGGTCCCGGCACAGAATCCGGGGCCAGACCGATTCAAATAACACTTTCCGATAACCGGTGCCGCTTGCCGGAGTAAGCGCCCACTATGGAATAACGGCCGGACCAGACTATGACCATTACAGTAGCCCTGCAGCATAAGACATACTACGACTTTGACCGTGAGGTTAATCTGTCGCCCCACGTCGTGCGCCTGCGCCCAGCTCCGCACAGCCGCACGCCCATCAAGGCCTACAGTCTGAAGATTGAGCCGGAAGAGCATTTCATTAACTGGCAGCAGGATGCTTACGGTAACTTCCAGGCGCGACTGGTGTTTCCGGAGAAGACCAAACGCCTGGCGGTTGAAGTTGAAGTCATCGCGGATATGACGGTGATTAACCCGTTCGACTTCTTTATTGAAGAGTACGCCGAAGAATTCCCTTTCTCCTACGATAAGCAGCTGAAAAAGGAGCTGGAACCGTATCTGGAGTGTACCCAGGAAGGTGACATGTTCACGGCCCTGCTGGAAAGCATTCCCCGTGAGAAAATGCGCACCATCGATTTTCTGGTGCACCTGAATACCCGCCTGCAGAACGACATCGAGTACAGCCTGCGTTTTGAGCCCGGTGTTCAGACACCGGAAGAAACGCTGGAGCTGTCGAAAGGTTCCTGCCGTGACTCGGCGTGGCTGATGGTGCAGGCGCTGCGTCATCTGGGTCTGGCGGCGCGTTTTGCCTCGGGCTATCTCGTACAGCTGACCTCGGATGAAAAATCACTCGATGGCCCGTCTGGCCCCGAACAGGATTTCACCGATCTGCACGCCTGGTGTGAAGTGTACCTGCCGGGCGCTGGCTGGGTTGGTCTTGATCCGACCTCAGGCTTGTTCGCTTCTGAAGGTCATATCCCGCTGGCCTGTACACCACATCCGGTATCTGCCGCGCCGATTTCAGGTTTCACCGATGAATGTGAAGTTGAATTCAGCTACAGCAACGAAG
Source organism: Thalassolituus sp. (assembly GCA_052031325.1). Taxonomy (GTDB): domain Bacteria; phylum Pseudomonadota; class Gammaproteobacteria; order Pseudomonadales; family Oceanobacteraceae; genus Thalassolituus. The sequence continues at coordinate 6,791 of JBPEXS010000416.1, forward strand.
TCTTCCGTATTCACGAAGACCCACGTGTCACCAAGCCATACACCGACAACGAGTGGGCCGATGCCCTGGCTCTGGGTCAGAAAGTCGATGATATCCTGATGCAGGAAGACATCCGCTTGACCATGGGTGGTGAACCGACCTTCGTCTCCATTGACGATATGGAATCCGCACAGTGGAACACCGAAGCACTGGGCAAAGATAAGCTGTCACTGGCCAAGACACTGCTGCTGCGCCTGCGCGACCATTTCGCGCCACAGGGGCTGCTGCATTATGGTCAGGGTAAGTGGTATCCGGGTGAAGAAGTGCCGCGTTGGGCGCTGGGTCTGTTCTGGCGGACCGATGGCGAGCCACTGTGGCGTCGTCAGTCCATGCTGGCGCGCATCGACAAGAATTATGGGCATACCCACAAAGATGCTGAGAGCTTCGCTAAGCGTCTGGCGAGCCTGTTCAATATTCCTCAGTTCTGCGTGCACCCGGCTTATGAAGATGGCCTGCATTACCTGCTGGAAGAACAGAACCTGCCGCCGGGTATCGATGGCAGCATCGCCAGTGAGAAAGACGAATTGGGCCGCCGCCGTCTGGCGCGGGTACTGCAGCAGGGTCTGGATACACCGACGGGCTTTGTGATCCCGATTGAATGGAACTACTACGGCAACTGCTGGCAGTCCTGTAAATGGGAGTTCCGCCGTGAGCGTCTGACCCTGATTCCGGGTGATTCGCCGATTGGTCTGCGTCTGCCGCTGAACAGCCTGCCGCCAGCCACTGAAGATGACAAGCTGGTGAAAGAAGCCGATCCGTTCCGCGAAACCGATCCGCTGGATACCGCAGAGCACATCGTACAGATGGCGCTTGAGCGTGAGCCTGCCTCCGGTGCGGCGCCGCAGTCTCAGACCCAGCAGACCGCCAGCAACGAAGGCGATGGCTACCGCTGGAAGAACCTGATGCGTACCGCCATGTGTATCGAGCCGCGCGATGGCAAGATCCACATCTTTATGCCGCCGCTGCCGTACCTTGAAGGCTACATCAACCTGATGGCGCTGATTGAAGAAACCGCCAGCGAACTGGATATGCCGGTGGTGATCGAAGGCTACGAGCCTCCGCGTGATCACCGTCTGCAGAAGCTGCTGGTCACTCCGGATCCGGGCGTGATCGAGGTGAACATTCACCCGGCGACCAACTGGGAAGACATGGTCAGCAACATGACTGAGCTGTATCAGGCCGCGCGTGAATCACGTCTGGGCTCTGAGAAGTTTATGCTCGATGGCCGCCATACCGGTACCGGTGGTGGTAACCACATTACTCTCGGTGGCGCGACGCC
>JBPEXS010000417.1:0-1530 GCA_052031325.1 Thalassolituus sp.
TGGTCTACGCGGATGCCTGCACTGGCTGCAAGCAGTGTATTGATACCTGCCCTGAAGACTGTATCAGTCTGAAAGCACCAGACATCGATCTGACCCGCTGGCACTGGCATAAGCCGGAGGCGGCATAATGCTGGGGTTAGGCCGTTTTCGCGGCGGGGTTCACCCCAAAGGGCACAAAGAGCCGACCCGTGTCAGTCCGATTCTGACCCACCCGCCTCTACCTCCTATGCTGTACCTGCCGTTGTGCCAGCATTCCGGTGATGATGCTCTGCCTTTGGTGAACGTTGGCGAACGCGTACTGAAAGGCCAGAAAATCGCCTGCGCCGATGGGCGTATGTCAGCCAACGTGCATGCACCCACCTCCGGGATTATCCGTGATATCAAAGCCATCACTATGCCCCACCCCAGTGGTTTACCGGCGCGAGCTATATTGCTGGAACCCGACGGCCTGGAGGAATGGATCGAGCTGAACCCGCACAAAGACCCGTACAGCATTCCGCAGGAAGAGTTGGCCGGTCTGGTGGAAGAAGCCGGTATCGTTGGCATGGGTGGGGCGATTTTTCCCGCCGCCATTAAGCTGCGTCAGGGGCGTCGGTTTGAAATCAAAACCCTGATCGTTAACGGCAGCGAGTGCGAGCCGTATCTCACCACCGATGATCGCCTGATGTGCGAACGCGCTGAAGAGATCATTGAAGGCACCAAGCTGGTCCGCCATATCATTGAAGCCTACCGCGCCGTGATTGCGGTTGAAGACAATAAACCCGAAGCCATTGAGGCACTGAAAAAAGCCGCCGAAGGGATCGGTGCCATTGAAATTGTCGTCGTACCTGCGCGTTACCCCATGGGGTCGGCTAAACAACTGATTCAGGCCGTCACCGGACAGGAGGTACCAGCCGGTAAACGCAGTAACGACATCGGTGTGCTGGTACACAACGTCGCCACGGTATACGCGATTCAGCAGGCCCTGTTTCTGGGTAAGCCGCTGATCTCACGGGTGACCACCATTGGCGGAGACTGTATCCGTGCCCCGCAGAATGTCGAGGCCCTGCTGGGTACCCCTGTGCAGTTTCTGTTCGACCTCTGTGGCGGTCTGCTGGAGACCCCGTCTCGCCTGCTGATGGGTGGCCCGATGATGGGCCAGGTACTACCAACTACAGATACGCCCATGATCAAGGGCAGTTCGGGTCTGCTGGCCCTGACCCGACGTGAAGTAAACGAGCACGTTCCCAACCCCTGCATCCGCTGCAGCCGCTGTGTCAGTGCCTGCCCGATGGGCCTGCTGCCTCTGGAAATGGCCAACGGTGCCAAGCGTGATGACTTTGATGCCGCCAACGATGCGGGCCTGAAAGACTGCATTCTGTGTGGTTCCTGCGCCTACGTCTGCCCATCACACATTCCTCTGGTGCAGTACTTCGAATACGCCAAGGGCGAGCTGAAAGATCGCCGTGCGGAAACGGCAAAACTGACGCTGACGAAGACACTTACTGAGGCCAAGACGGCCCGGGTCGAAGCTGAAAAAGCCGCCAAAGC
>JBPEXS010000418.1:0-1509 GCA_052031325.1 Thalassolituus sp.
AAGCTTATGACACCTCTCCCGGTTGTTGTCCTTTAACAAACTGCTGTTTGATCCAGCGCCAGATACCGCCGAATACATAGCGGAAGGCCCGGCCGATATCCGCACCAATCAGATACAGACACGGCACCAGGATCAGCGTGATAACCGTGGCATACAGCACCGCAAAGCCCAGTGAAACTGCCATCGGAATCACAAATCGCGCCTGCAGGCTGGTCTCGAGCATGATGGGAGCGACACCGGCAAAGGTCGTAATCGAGGTCAGCGTAATCGCGCGGAAACGTGCACAACCGGCCTCAACCACGGCTTCGGCCACCGTAATGCCCTGCTTCCTGAGCTGATTCACGTAATCGGTCATCACCAGGCTGTCATTGATCACCACCCCGGCAGCCGCAATCAGGCCGAAGGTCGACATCATGCTGAGGTTCATATCCAGCAGGAAGTGGCCGAACAAGGCCCCGGTAAGGCTGAACGGGATTACCGACATCACAATCAGCGGCTGCGAATAACTTTTCAGCGGCACCGCCAGCAGGATGTAAACAATCAGCATGCCAGCAAAGAAGAACAGCTGCTGTTCACTCGCCTGATCCTGCTGTTCTTTGATATCGCCACCCAGTTCGGTTTTGACACCGGGGAAGTTTTTCACCACTTCAGCCAGAACGTCGTCTTTAATGGTCTCGTTGACTTCACCCGGCTCCACCAGCTGATCATCGATTGAGCCATAAACGTAGACACTGCGGTAACCATTCTCACGGCGGATGTAAGAGATACCCGGTTTCTCCGACAACTCGGCAATATCGCCCAGCATCACGTCCTGTCCACCGGCGGTTTTGATCAGCGCGTATTTCAGAGACGAGAAGTTCTGACGCTCCTGCTCCGGGTAACGCACCATGACTTTCAGCTCTTCACCGTTACGGATGATGCGCTGGGCCTCACCGCCGTAGAAACTGCCACCCACCTGAGAGGCCACATCGGCCAGGGTGATACCCAGTTCGTAAGCCACCGGCTTCAATTGAATCTGAATTTCTTTGCCGGCCGGGTCCAGCGTCGATGAAATGTTGTAGAGCCCGTTCACGGTGTAGAGACGTTCGATCATATCGCGGGCGGCGGCGTTCAGTGATTCCAGATCCGCGCCATAAAGAAGGTAACCGAAATCACCGTCGCCCTGCCCCTGTTCACCCACCTTATCGTTAATGATCAGTGACTTTACTCCCGGAATCACCGGCATCTGCTCACGCCAGCGGCGCGACAGTTCAAAGGCGGAGAACGGACGCTCTTCTTCAGCAACCAGAGCCACCAGCACGCGACCATCGGTACGGCCATCGTTGTAAGCGAGGATATCGCGCACCATGGGCTTTCCGTATTCCTGCTCAATCTCGTCATCGACCTTATCGATCATGGTTTCGAGTGTGCGCAGAGCATCAATGGTCTGCTGATCGGAGACACTGGCGTTCATTTCCAGCGAGATGCTGGGGTAATCCTCTGGTACAGACGGCATAGGGATAAAACGCA
>JBPEXS010000419.1:0-3147 GCA_052031325.1 Thalassolituus sp.
AAATGGCTGATGATACGATCCTGCAAAACACGTTACTCCAAAAAAACTGGCGTCATCATAATGAAAAAGAGGAAGCCGTAAAAGACTGACCTGAATGCCAGGCCAACCGGGCTCAGAAGGCGTTCCTGATCCAGTCGAAATGTACCTCAGAAGCCGCGGTGGACGATGCGGATATGACATCAAAGCGGCAGTTGGGTTCTTGGTCGCCGAATTCGGCCTGAAGATAGTGCAGCGCCGCTTTCATCAGGCGCTGCTGTTTGACCATGTTGATGCTCTCAGCGCCGCTGCCGTGGCGGTCATTCTGGCGGTAGCGGACTTCAACAAACACCAGGTCTTTACCGTCGCGCATGATCAGGTCGATCTCACCACCGCGTACGCTGTAATTGCGGGTCACAGACTTCAGCCCCTGACGTCTCAACCAGGCTTCAGCCTGACGCTCAATTTGCTGTCCTTGCTCGCGCCGGGAGGATGTCTCCGGCAACAGCGATGCCTCTGGCCTGGCCGGGTTCTTCCTGAACCACATAAGCACCTCCTGTGCTGATGATTAACTGTCTGTGCTTTGTTCTGGATCTTGTTTCAGGTCTTCTTCCAGATCTGTGGGCGCTTCGGAGACCCCGGTCAAGCGTACCGGGACACCACGGCTGAACTCCGTACATTCCGTCGTGCGGTGAATGCGGTTATTGCCATCGAGTGTCAGCACTCCTGTAGCCCCATATATACGGCTGTCAGGCAGAGCCTGCAGCTGCCGGATGCGTTCCATCAGGCGATAGGCGTCGACGCCCATGGCGTGCAGGCGGGAGTACGACCCTGAAGAGTGGCCCAGCCCCTCATCCAGCGTTGAGCGTATCTCGGTTGAGCCTAGCAGCCAGGGCAGGTCACAGAAACGGATACCATTGAGATCCCGGTCACGGTCCGGGTTGTCAGTTCCGGAATAGACCTGAGATGTCGCATACACCGGCAGGTCATAAGCAAAATTAAACGCCAACGCCGGTTTGATCAGACGCGCCTGCTCGGGCAGGGCCAGCAGAAACAGCCAGTCGGCATCCTGGCGGGGGCGCGGCTCAAACTCTACTGGCAGGCGCACCAGGCTCTGAATGGACTGGTGACGGCTGGCACTGTCATCCACGTTCAGCATTTCCCGGACTTCGGGGTTGTAGTCATTGGTGCGTGGGTAGAAACGGGTTTCGGCAATATCACCACCGAGCGCCAGCCAGTGATCACGGAATGCACCATACACGCGTTCACCCCATTCCCCCTGAGGTGCCATAACCAGCGCACGGCGGTGGCCATCGGCCCAGGCTCGCTCAGCGATCTGGCGGGCATCATCTTCAGCAGAGAGCCCGTACTGATAGAGGTCCCGTGGAGTCTGTACCGGGCTTTCCCCCATCCGTTCAGCGTTTGCAGGATCTGCGTTCTGCAGGTCGGCGCCAGGTAGGTCGGCATAGTTCAGGGCAATGGTCGGCAAGGGCAGAACCGGCTGACTGGCGAGTGACTGTACATCATCCTTATTCAGTGGCCCGATCAGCCACTGGCTGCCGTTCAGCACACTTTCAAAGTAGGCGGTGTTGATGTCGGTGATTTTGTCGTTATCGATCACATCGATCACAGGTACCGGAAAACCGCGGGTCAGCGACTGATAATAGGCCGCCATAAAGCCATCCAGAATGGCCTGGCCACTGCGTTGCAGGCGCCCACTCAGAGGCAGAAGCACAGAGATACGCTCGGGTCGCTGTGAGGCAATACTCTCGAGCTGAGAAAGCGTGCCGGGTAACTGCATCGCCGCTGGGTGGCCCGGATTCAGCGTGCGCCAGTCATCGACAGCGGCGACCTGCTCATCCAGTGTCAGGTGGTAACTGCGACTGATCGCAGCGAGGGTCAGCCAGGCGCCAAAACGGGTTGCGGGTGCGTTGGCGGCGGCTTCCTGAAGACTGGTGTCAGGTACCCTGAGCAGGTCCTGCCAAAGCTGAGCCAGGTTTTCGTCAGCACGATCTTCGTTCAGAACCGCAGAAATAAAGTCGCGTTCGCGGGCAGCCTGCAGCCAGTGCTCACTCAGTTCCAGCATACGGATGCGCAGCAGACCGGCGCGGTTTTCCTGAGTCGTGGTGGCAGAAGCGGCATAACGGTCAAACGACGCCAGCTGATTGGCGGCACCTTCCATATCGCCCTGTTCAACCAGGAGTTCAGCCGCCAGCAGGTGCCATTCAACCCGTTGACGTCCGCTCAGGCGGGTCGGCTGGGTCGCTTGCAATCCCTGACGGGCCTCGTCAAACTCACCGGCAATTAACAGGTTACGGATGTCCTGCAGACGATCAGCCGATTGCGCCTGCGCCAGCTCACTGGCCGTGGGTGCGGGTGGCTGTGTGCTGCAACCGTTCAGTGTCACGGTGGCCGCGACGATAAGCAGAGGCAGCAGGCCTTTATTCAGTGTTTTCATTCCAGGTGACAAATCCCGCATGACTCCAGTTCCGGACAGAGTGACTCAAACTCAGGAGGCCTGCCTCTACGTAGTGGCAACCCCGATCGGTAATCTGGCCGACATCAGTGAACGCGCGGTTCAGATCCTCGGTCAGGTCGATCTGATTGCGTGCGAGGATACCAGACATACGCAGAAATTACTGCAGCACCTGGGCCTGCGTAAGCCCCTGATTTCCCTGCATGACCACAACGAATCCGACCGTATTTCTCAGGTACGTCAGCACCTCAGTGAAGGGCGCAGTCTGGCACTGGTGTCCGATGCCGGTACACCGCTGATCTCTGATCCGGGTTATGTGCTGGTCAGTGCTTTGCGCAGTGACGGCCTGAGTGTGGTGCCAGTACCCGGCCCCAGCGCGCTGATCACTGCGTTATCGGCCGCCGGGCTGCCCACGGACCGCTTTTTGTTTGAAGGCTTTCTGCCGCACAAAGCGGGAGGGCGACGCGAGCGTCTCGAGGCCGTCGCCAATGAAACCGCGACGCTGGTGTTTTACGAATCGCGCCACCGCATTCTTGAGACTCTGTCGATCATGGCTGATGTTCTGGGCGAGGAACGACACGCCTGTGTCGCCCGTGAATTGACCAAAACGTTCGAATCCTTCTACAGCGGAACACTCTGTTCACTGGTCACCCAGCTCAGTGGCGATGACAATAACCAGAAGGGTGAGTTTGTGG
>JBPEXS010000042.1:0-1480 GCA_052031325.1 Thalassolituus sp.
GTCAGCGTGCGCTGGATGCCTTCCGCCAGACTTCTGAAAGCCAGGCAGGATAATGCATGTCAGCTGATCTCAATAACCGCCGTTTTATTCCCGCCAACCTGATGCGCTGGCTCGATTCTCAAGCCGACATTCAGGAGGATATGACCAGCAAAGACTTCAGCTGGCCGCGTATGGCGCCCTATATTGTGCTGCACCTTGCCTGTTTCGCGGCGTTTTTTACCGGTGTCAGTACCACGGCGGTGGTCGTTTGTGTTGCCCTGTACCTCATCCGTATGTTTGCGATTACTGGGTTTTATCATCGCTATTTTTCGCATAAGACGTTTAAAACAAACCGCGTATTTCAATTCCTGTTTGCTTTGCTGGGCAATATGTCAGCGCAGCGTGGTCCGCTCTGGTGGGCTGCGCATCATCGCGTTCATCATCAACACTCCGATCAGGAAGAAGATCTTCACTCTCCGGTTCAACGTGGTTTCTGGTGGAGTCATATGGGCTGGCTGACCTGCAACGCCAGCTTCGTAACCCGCATGGAACGGATCAAAGATTTTGCCCGCTTCCCTGAATTACGCTGGCTTGACCGCTACGACAACGTTGCACCTATGCTGCTGATCGCGATTCTGTACATCGGTGGTGAGATGCTGGCTGCTTACGCTCCGGCATTGAATACGAACGGTGCGCAACTTGTGGTCTGGGGCTTCTTTATTTCCACCGTGGCGCTATTTCACGGCACTGTGACCATTAACTCTCTCTGCCATCAGTGGGGTAACCGCCGCTTTAACACCCGCGATGACAGCCGCAACAACTGGTTTCTGGCGCTTATTACACTGGGTGAAGGCTGGCACAACAACCACCATCGCTGGGCCGTCTCAACGCGTCAGGGCTTTTACTGGTGGCAGATTGATATTACCTATCTGATTCTGAAAGCCATGAGCTGGGTCGGCATTATCCGTGACCTGCAGCCGGTGCCTGAGCATGTGCTCAAGGAGGGGCGTCATGGACAATAGTTTTTCAGACATGCGGTACGACCGCTTTATTCACACCTACCAGACGCTCGGCCCCGGGGTTCAGTCCGAGCATTTGTTAAAGGCCCTGTACCACGAAGATGTGGTGTTTAAAGACCCGTTTCATCAGATCAGCGGCCTGGAACACATGGTGAAGTATTTCGATGGTCTGTACGCCAACCTGAGTGACTGCCATTTTGAGTTTCACGAAATTCTTTCCCAGCATCAACTCGGCACCCTGTTCTGGACACTGACTTACCGCCACCCGAAATTACACAGCGGCAAAAAAGACATTCAGGTCGAGGGCATGAGCCTGCTGCACTGGCAGGACGACAAGATCATTGTCCATCAGGATTTTTTTGATGGCGGCGCCATGATTTACGAGCACCTGCCGGTGATGGGCTGGGCCATCCGCAAACTGAAGGAGCGCATGTTATGAGCCTGATCCGTCAGCCTGATTTTCCTGAAATGAAAGAGCAGAT
>JBPEXS010000420.1:0-3272 GCA_052031325.1 Thalassolituus sp.
CTGAACCAGGGCATGAACATGCGTGACTCCGGTCTGGACGTGTCTTACGCTCTGCGTGAAGCGGCGATCGCTGAGAAGCGTCAGTCCTGGAAAAACGCCACTGAAAACGGCTTCAACGTCGGTACTTACGAAGAGCTGATCCCGACTGCGGATCTGGTAATGAACCTGACGCCAGACAAGCAGCACACCGCTGTGGTTACTGCGGTTATGCCTCTGATGAAAGAAGGCGCGTGTCTGGGTTACTCCCACGGCTTCAACATCGTTGAAGAAGGCATGCAGATCCGTCCTGACCTGACTGTGGTTATGGTTGCACCTAAGTGCCCGGGTTCTGAAGTACGTGAAGAGTACAAGCGTGGTTTCGGTGTTCCGACTCTGATCGCTGTTCACCCAGAAAACGATCCTAAAGGCGAAGGCTGGGACATCGCGAAAGCATGGGCTGCAGCAACTGGCGGTCACCGCGCTGGCTGTCTGGAGTCGTCTTTCGTTGCTGAAGTTAAGTCTGACCTGATGGGCGAACAGACCATTCTGTGCGGCATGCTGCAGACGGGTGCGATCCTGGGCTTCGAGAAAATGGTTGAAGACGGCATCGACGAAGGTTACGCCGCTAAGCTGATCCAGTACGGTTGGGAAACGGTAACTGAAGCTCTGAAATACGGCGGTATCACCAACATGATGGACCGTCTGTCTAACCCAGCGAAAATCGTTGCGTTTGATATGGCTGAAGACCTGAAAGAACTGATGCGTCCTCTGTTCCGTAAGCACCAGGCTGACATCATGGAAGGCGAATTCTCCTCCACTATGATGGCTGACTGGGCCAACGACGATGCCAACCTGCTGAAATGGCGTGAAGAAACGGCAGAAACCGGCTTCGAAAAAGCACCGGCTTCTGACGTTGAAATCGACGAGCAGGAATACTTCGACCACGGCATCATGCTGGTTGCCATGATCAAAGCCGGTGTTGAGCTGGCGTTTGAATCCATGGTTGAGAGCGGCATCGTTGAAGAGTCTGCGTACTACGAGTCTCTGCACGAAACCCCACTGATCGCCAACACCATCGCGCGTCGTAAGCTGTACGAGATGAACGTGGTTATCTCTGACACTGCGGAATACGGTAACTACCTGTTCTCTCACGCTGCAGTACCTCTGCTGCGCGAGAAGTTCATGCCGCACATCAGCACTGACGTGATCGGTAAAGGCCTGAAGCTGAAGTCTACTTCTGTCGACAACGCCCGTCTGATCGAAGTGAACGAAGCAATCCGTAACCACCCGGTTGAGTGGGTTGGTGCTGAGCTGCGTGGCTACATGACTGACATGAAGCGTATCGTTGAAGCGTCTGCATAAGACCGGCTTTTAACGAGCTCTGAGAAGCCCCGTCAGTGAATGCTGGCGGGGCTTTTTTTATACTGTTTGCCCCTCAGACTGCTCTTGCAGGAAATGGCTGGCAGCCTCATCCAGCAAGGCCAGCGCATCGGCTTCAACCGGAAAATGCCCTCCCGCCGTCAATACGACACGATGCTTCTCTGATGTAATGGTTTTAAAAAACGCATCACTCAGTTGCAGCGGAGTCCAGTCATCATTCTGAGGGTGGGCCAGCAATACCGGGCAAAGGTTTAGTTCACCCTCTACAGAGGCCACATCAAGACGAAAAATCGAATCGAGAAAACCCAGCGGTAACCAGCGACCACCACCCAAACGGTCCCGGCTGACGATCCGGCTCAGTTCAGGATCAGCAGCGATCTTATCCATACGCCCAAACCAACGGATCGGCAGCCGTATGCGTCGCTTTATCGCCTCAGGCACAAGCGAAGCCAGAGGCCATAGATGAGTGACCATCCAGCGTGAGCGCACAAACGCAAAACGTACTTCAGGGTTCTGTGGATCACACAAAGTGGTCGAAATAATGCCCGATACTCTGTCATTCTGCCGGCCAGCTGCGTACGCCACCATACCGCCGAGGCTTGCGCCCATCACAAACAATGGCAGATCATCTGGGGCCTCTCTGGCAATCAGGTCAACGGCCAGATCAACCCAGCTTCTGTAATCAATGTCTTCGGCAGCGGCCCGGGTTAAACCAAAACCGGGCAGGTCCGGAACGACGACCTCGAACCCTCTCTGACGTAATGATTCCGCATAGGGCAGCAACAGACGGCTGTATCCACCACCGCCATGCAGAAGAATAATCCTGCCACCCGGCTTGTTACTGGCGTCCGGTTTATACCGGTCAAGGTGTACATCAGAGTCACGCCAGCGCCACCACTCTTCGTGTATAGCCGCTTCGTCAAAACTGCGGTAAGTGGCCGGAAAAAATCGCAGATACGCTTCCCAATAACGGTAATTCCGGTAACTTGTAACCTTCATGTGAGTACTCCCAATTACTGAGACCATGCTATCGCTCAGTCATCGAAGGTTTTACTCGCATTCAGGGAACAGAAGTCATGAAGCGCAAAACCACCACAAACCCACGCCGTAAGCCATCTCAGTCACGCTCACGCGATACTGTCAGCTGCATTCTTGAAGCCGCTGCTCACATTCTGCGACAAGAAGGTTTTGAGAAAGCCACCACCAACCACATAGCCGAACGCGCTGGCGTCAGTATTGGCAGCCTGTATCAGTACTGTCCTAACAAGCAGGCGCTGCTGATGGCGCTGACCCACCAGCACATGAGCAGTATGCAGGCGATCATCGCTGAGAACCTGAGCCAGGTCGTAACATTGCCGCTGGAAGAGGCCGTTCAGGTCATGGTGGACTGCATGCTGGAAGCTCACGCCAGCGACCCGGAGCTGCACCGGGTGCTGACCGAGCATGCGCCGGAATTTATGCCCAGAGAACAGATACAACAGCTGGAAGACGGTTACATCGCATTGGTAACCGCCTACCTCAGGCAACGTAAAGACGAACTACAGGTTCAGAATATTGAAATGGCGAGTTTTATCGTGACCCATACACTGGAGACACTGACTCACCGGGCGACCACACAACACAGTATCCACCTTAGCGACCCTGAGTTCCGACTGAACCTTGCGTCTCTGCTCTGCCGTTACCTGACTTAAGCCCTGAATCTGAATCGTTATTGGTGCATTGAGCCTCTGGCAGCCATTCTTCTGTCCAACTGATTGCCACCGGATGATAAGGGGTTACAGGACAACCCCTAAATGTCACAGGCAGTTACCTGTCTTTGTAACAGGCCTGCTATTTCCTGCCTATTTCTCACCTGACAGTTTCAATAAGGCCGGAAAGCGTCATAAATCTGCTCTGCATAACCCACAACCTGC
>JBPEXS010000421.1:0-1025 GCA_052031325.1 Thalassolituus sp.
TAGATGACCGCATCCGTGGCATCGTCGACGACATGTTTGAAACCATGTACGACGCCCCTGGCATCGGGTTGGCCGCGACTCAGGTGAACATACACGAACGCATCATCACCATTGATGTGTCTGAAGACAAATCCGAACCTCTGGTGTTCATCAACCCGGACATTACGGTGCTCGACGGTGAAATGGAAACCATGCAGGAAGGCTGTCTGTCTGTCCCTGGTTTCTACGAAGACGTTACCCGCGTTGAGCACTGCCTGGTCAAGGCCATCGGCCGCGACGGCGAACCATTCGAGCTGGAATGCACCGGCCTGCTGGCCGTATGTATCCAGCATGAAGTGGATCATCTCGAAGGCAAGCTCATGGTGGATTACGTCTCGCCGCTGAAGCGTAACCGCATCAAAGACAAGCTGGAAAAGAAGCACAAGCTGCAAGCCCGTCAGGAGAGTCGCTGAGGCATGCCCCTGAACATCATCTTTGCCGGCACGCCGGATTTCGCGGCGCAGCACCTGCGTGCGCTGATTTCCAGTGAGCACAACGTCTGTGCCGTTTACAGCCAGCCGGACCGCCCCGCAGGCCGGGGTAAAAAACTGCAGCCCAGCCCGGTCAAACAGGTCGCCCTTGAGCATGACCTGCCGGTGTACCAGCCGCTTAATTTCAAAGACCCCGCTGCCGTTGCAGAGCTGCAGGCCCTCAATGCCGACATCATGATCGTGGTGGCCTATGGCCTGATCCTGCCCAAAGTCGTGCTGGATGCTCCGCGCCTGGGTTGTCTCAATGTACATGCGTCGATTCTGCCGCGCTGGCGTGGTGCGGCGCCGATTCAGCGCGCTATCGAAGCCGGTGACACAGAAACCGGTATCACCATCATGCAGATGGATGTGGGTCTGGATACCGGCGATATGCTCAACAAAGTCTTTACCCCGATTCATGCTGACGACACCGGTGGCAGCCTGCACGACCGTCTGGCCGATATGGGCCCGGATGCTCTGCTGCAGACACTGACTCAGGCCGAGCAGGGTTCACTC
>JBPEXS010000422.1:0-1922 GCA_052031325.1 Thalassolituus sp.
GCTGCGCAAAGTGCTGGGTGAACACGTGGCCCAGAAAGGCTCGCTGGTGACTTACGACAAGCTGCGTTTTGACTTCTCCCACCTGGAAGGTGTTAAGCCGGAAGAGCTTGCCGAGATCGAAACCATCGTAAATGCCCAGATCCGTGCGAATACCCCGGTGGTGACCCGTCTGATGAACATCGACGAAGCCAAAGCCTCCGGTGCTATGGCGCTGTTCGGAGAGAAATACGACGACGAAGTGCGCGTACTCTCGATGGGCGTTGATGACTTCTCCGTCGAACTCTGTGGTGGTACCCACGTGGCTCGTACCGGTGATATTGGTCTGCTCAAAGTCAGCTCTGAGAGTGGTATTGCGGCGGGTATCCGCCGTATTGAAGCCGTGGTCGGACAGGCTGCACTGGACTTTGTGGCCAGTGAAGAAGCTACCTTGACGGGTATTGCCCGCGCTCTGAAAGGCTCGACCGACAACGTTGGCGAGAAAGTAGAGCAGATGATGGCGCGCAGCCGTCAGCTGGAAAAAGAACTGGAAGCACTGAAATCCAAACTGGCGTCCAGTGCCGGTTCTGATCTGGCTGGCCAGGCAAAAGACATCAACGGCGTGAAGGTGCTGGCTGCTCAGCTGGACGGTGCCGATGTGCCAGCGCTGCGTGAAACCATGGACCAGCTGAAAAACAAACTGGGCTCTGCTCTGATCATGCTGGCCTCCGAAAATGACGGGAAAGTCACTCTGCTTGCCGGTGTCACTAAAGACCTGATCAGCAAAGCCAAAGCTGGTGATGCGGTGAAGGCCTGTGCCCCGTTTGTGGATGGTCGTGGTGGTGGTAAACCCGAGATGGCCCAGGCCGGTGGCCAGAAACCTGAAGGTATTGCTGAAGCTCTTGCCGAGTTCGGGCGCTGGGCGGAAAACAGCCTGTAAAAATTAACCCAGGCAGGTTAATTCATCACTGAGATTGGACAGGTAGAAACACAAATCGACTATCTGTCCAATCTTGGTACTTTCTTCGTAAATTCAATGACTTTCTGCTAGTCTCACTGTCTTTAATAGTGATCGCAATTGTTGTTTAATTAGCGACCTTTTTTACCGAGTTTTTCAATCTAGTCATCATGGCGCTATACGTACAGAAATATGGGGGTACGTCTGTCGGAACGGTCGAACGTATTGAGGCCGTTGCTCAGAAAGTAAAATCCTTCCGTGAAGCGGGTCATCAGATCGTTGTCGTGGTTTCGGCGATGAGCGGTGAGACCAACCGCCTGATTGGTCTGGCCAAAGACATCTCAGCCAATCCCGACCCACGCGAGATGGACGTGCTTGTCTCTACGGGCGAGCAGGTCACCATCGCGTTGCTGTCGATGGCGTTGCAGAAAGTGGGGGTGGATGCCCGTTCTTTCACTGGCTGGCAGGCCGGTATTCATACCGACAGCGTTCACACCAAAGCCCGTATTGAAGACATTAACAGCGATGCTATGCGTGCAGAGCTGGATCAGGGGCGTGTAGTGATCGTCGCTGGCTTCCAGGGCATTGATGATGACAACAACATCACTACGCTGGGACGTGGCGGTTCGGATACCACAGGCGTAGCCCTGGCTGCCGCGCTGAAAGCCGATGAGTGTCAGATCTATACCGATGTGGACGGTGTTTACACCACAGATCCACGGGTTGTGCCACTGGCCCGCCGTATGGAAAAAGTAACCTTCGAAGAAATGCTGGAAATGGCCAGTCTGGGTTCCAAGGTACTGCAGATCCGTTCGGTTGAATTTGCCGGTAAATACAAAGTTCCGCTGCGTGTGCTGTCGTCGTTCAAAGACGGCCCGGGCACACTGATTACCACTGAGGAGAACAGTTCCATGGAGAATCCGGTTATTTCGGGTATCGCCTTTAATCGTGATGAAGCCAAAGTAACTGTGAAAGGTGTGCCGGATAT
>JBPEXS010000423.1:0-1247 GCA_052031325.1 Thalassolituus sp.
GTGGCCAACGCCATTGGCCTGGGGGCGTCTGACGGCCTGTCGAGTGAGTTCACCTTCCGCGTTGAACCCGATGACACGCCGCAGGATGGCGATACCGATGCCGATGGCTATTTTATCCGCAAAGACCACTTCACCTTCGAGCTGGTGCAGAAATCCTGACCGACCCGCTCACTGAAACAGACGGCTGAATATGCTTCAGAACATAGAAACAGAACTCGAAAAAGAAGGCCTGAACCGCAAGGAATATTCCGAACTGCTGGTGCGTCTTCTCGACTACGGCGTGATCTGCCGCGATGAATCTCAGGTCGAACAGACCCTGTACGACCGCTTTGTGCGCATTGAGCCACTGATCGCCGATTACCTGGATGTGCTGGGTATCCGCATTCAGCACGATCACCGTTTCCAGTTTGTCCGACTGTTTCCGCCGGGTGCGCAGGTACCGGGTATGCAGGAAGAGGCACTGGATGAGCAGACGCCAGCGTTCCGTCAACGACTGTCGCAGAGCGAAGTGGCACTGATTCTGGTGCTGCGCGCCCAGTACGACAAGGCGCTGCGTGAAGGGGCGGTGGATGAGCAGGGCTGTGTCATGGTGTCTTTCGAAGGCCTGACCATTGCCATGAAAAACC
The DNA here is from genome assembly GCA_052031325.1 of Thalassolituus sp. GTDB lineage: Bacteria > Pseudomonadota > Gammaproteobacteria > Pseudomonadales > Oceanobacteraceae > Thalassolituus. The sequence goes on from JBPEXS010000423.1 coordinate 627, forward strand.
TGCTGAAACGTAACCTGCCGGAACAGCAGACTGAGCGCAAGGCGCTGTTCCGCCGCCTGCGTCAGCTGCGTCTGATCCAGCTGCAGAATGAAGACAACGTGGCCGATGGTGATATCTGGCTACGAATCCGCCCGATGATCATGAGCTATGTCTCTGACGATGTACTCAACAGCCTGATGAACGATGAGTCTGAGGAAGATTCTGAATCGACCTCTGATGCGGCTGCGGCTGACACGGAGGAGCAAACCTCCGCTACAGGCAATGCTGAAGACGGGTCTGAACCCGCAGTAGCTGCAGCAGTGAATGACGAGGACGCTGAATCTGAACCAGATGCAACGGTTGCTGATGTGACCTCTGAAACTGACAGTGAACCACTTGCTGACGACAGTGTCCCTGAAGGCGAAGAAACATCTGAAGAGAACGTAGAAACGTCAGACGACAGCGATTCAGCAAAACCCGAAGCCGAACAAGAAACAAAGCCGGCAGGCGTCAGCCTGTTTGGCGAATAAGCCCGGAGCGCAGGTAAACCACTATGTATCTGAAGAAATTTATCTACGTAAACTGGGGCAATATTCCGGCGACGGAATTCGACTTCGGCCCGATCAATCTGCTGTCGGGCGG
>JBPEXS010000424.1:0-3039 GCA_052031325.1 Thalassolituus sp.
GAGTCTGCGGACACTGGCTTCAGCTGTTGAGTAACCTGGTTGATCAGCTTGCTGTCCACGTCGGTCTCCTGTGGTGGCGGTTCCGGTGCTTCTGGTGTTGCCGGCCGATGAATTCTCAGCCAGACGGCGTGCCCATTGCTGTTTTACATATTGCAGATAGCGGCTGTTCCAGCTGTTATGCACCTGATTGGAATCCCGCCAGTATAAAACAAACTCAGGGACCAGAGCGCGGGCAAAGTCTTCCGGAATATGGGCCATCTGCAGAATATCAAAACAGTCGCCCAGCGGTTGCCAGTCATCACTGATACGCGACGGTACCGGTGAATGTTCCATTGCCGAAGTAAAGCGCACCCACTGCTGACGCACGTGGGCGATAAACTTGGAATTCCAGGTTTTGTGCACTTCGCCACGTTCTGACCAGTAAAGAATAAATTCTGCCACGGCATCACGGGTAAACTGCGGGTCGATGCCGGCATTGTGCAGAATACGGGTGGCATCTTCGCTCGGCTGCCAGTCGGCGGGGATCGGGTGAGGCTGACTGACGGTCGGATTGAATGCGGTGCGCTCAGCACGCTCCTGCAGTCGGCCGGCATCATTCTGGGCATAAACCCACTGACTCTTTACATGGCGGAAAAAACGGCTGTTCCAGTCATTGCGGTTGTTACCCTGCTCCTGACCTTTCAGCGTAAAGGCATCCAGCTGAGAGCAGCTGAACGCCCGTGGAATACCGTGTTGTTCCAGTCGTTGCAGCGTATCTTCCGCAGGCTGCCAGGCGGTCGGCAGAGGTTTAACCCTGGTCACAGACTCTGACCTGGCCACCGGCTGACGCGACGGTGTCTCAGGTGCAGCCGTAACGGCTGAAGCCTGCAGATGGCGCTCGGATAACTGTTCAAAGCTGTATACCAGACCAGCAGACTGAGGAAAGTCCGCGCCATGCAGAAACAGCAGACCTTTATCCACCAGGCTGCGCAGCAGGCGACGCAGGGTAGCATCATCCCAGAAGGGTAACTGACGACGCAGCGTATCAATGGCCAGCCGTGCCTGGGGTTTGGTCTGCAGACGCGCGGCATCGTTGAGAACGGTCAGCAGCACTGCCTCTTCCAGCCCGATGGTCGCGGCCAGAGTGGCCGACAGGCTGATAGTGTGATCATTGAGCAGTGGATGGCTGGGCATTCATGGCTTCCGGGCATTTTGGCTGACATAATGCAGCTGACTGAATCTGATAGTAACCGGACACAGGATGTCTGTCCGGCCGGATATTGTAACGACTTTATCAGGATGCTTTCCACGCCTATGACCCGTGCCGCACGAGCTCTGCTCAAATTCTCAAACCTGAGACACAACTACCGTGTTGCGCGGAAAAACGCGCCGGGAAAAGCCTGGGCGGTGATTAAAGCCAATGCTTACGGACACGGCATTTTGCCTTGCGCCAAGGCCCTCGCAGCCGAGGCCGATGGCTTTGCCGTGGCCTGTGTTGATGAGGCCATGACCCTGCGCGAAGCCGGCATAGAACACCCACTGCTAGTACTGGAAGGGGCATTCGACAGTCAGGAATGGGAGCTTGCTTCGCGCCACGCCCTGCGTCTTGCGGTACATCACCCGCTGCAACTGAAAGACTGCCGCAACGCCAGTCTCGACAATCCGGTGCGTGTCTGGCTGAAAATCAACTCTGGCATGAACCGTCTGGGCGTACGTTTTGAAGACGCCCCTGAGATGATTGCCCGAATTCATAATGACCCAAACCTGCGACTTGAGCAGGTGATGAGCCATTACGCCAGCGCCGATGAAGAAGACCCTGCATTTTACCTGCAGCAACAGAAGCGCATGATGCAGCATAAGTGGCCGGCACCGGTCAGCATCAGTAACAGCGCCGGTATCATGCGCGGTGGGGCCGACGGTGAAACCGCCATACGCCCCGGTATCATGCTCTATGGCAGCTCACCGCTGGCTGGTAAAAGTGCCTCTGAGCTGGGGTTAAAACCCGTGATGACTCTGCAGTCAGCACTGATCAGCACCCATAAAGTCCCCGCCGGTGAAACCGTAGGCTATGCCCGGGCCTGGACCGCCCCACGTGACAGCGTCATCGGAGTCGTCGCCATGGGCTACGGCGATGGCTACCCACGACATGCCCCTGCGGGCACCCCCGTGAATGTTGCCGGGCAGACCTGCCCATTAGTTGGCCGGGTGTCCATGGATATGATTACGGTGGATATTACCGATGTGCCACAGGCGGTGGTTGGTTCACCGGTTGAGCTGTGGGGCGAACTGGTGGATGTTGATGACGTCGCGCGACTCAGCGGCACCATCAGCTACGAGCTCTTCTGCCGCCTGACTCCCAGGGTACCGCGTATCAACTGCCAGTAATCTGAGCTGAATAGCGGTAACAGAGCGTTCCACGCCCGGTGCTTTTCTGACAGACAGTGTGAACATATAGTCAGGTGTCAGGTGCACTGTCTGCGCTAGAGTATCAGACAACTCATGCGGACTGATCAGGACGACGCCCACCGCAGTACTGTCGGACACCCCTCGCTCAACATAACCGCGACCATCGTAAAAACCGAACCTGTGACCACACAGGAAGGACGTCAGACCTATGGCAACAGACACACCCGAGTCGGCCTTAATCGTTGAAGGTGGTGCCATGCGTGGCATCTTCAGCTCCGGCGTGCTGGATGAATTTATCCAGCAGGACTTCTACCCCTTTGATCTCTATTTCGGTATTTCCGCCGGATCATCGAACGTCGCCGGGTATCTGGGGGGTAAATACGGGCGCAGTTACCGGGTGATTACGGAATATTGTCTGCGCCCTGAATTCAAAAGCATGCGCCGCTTTTTTACTGGCGGCAACCTGATCGACATCGACTGGTTGTGGGACATCACCGAACAGGATCTGGATATCGGTAAAGAACGCATTGAGCAGTTTAAAGGCCGCTTTCTGATCGTCGCCACCGACGCCCTTACCGCCGAAGCCGAATACATAATCCCTGAATCGGATGAACTGTTTCAGGCCATGAAAGCCTCGTCCGCCATGCCCGTGGT
>JBPEXS010000425.1:0-2033 GCA_052031325.1 Thalassolituus sp.
CTCGCGCAGCACCCGGCGCAGATTATGATGGTTTTCAACCTCAGGAGTTGCCAGAACATCACGGTAATGTTCGCCAAAACACCGCAGGGTCTGCTCTTTATCCAACTCCAGCAACTGGCCCAGAGCAAAGACTTTGCAGCTGCCCTGATTCTGCTCAGCGCTGTTGGCCACGTCGCCATTACGGAAAGCTGAAGGCGTGAAGGCATACCACTGCTCGATGAAAGCCAGGGTGTCGGCGAAGGCGTGATCATCCTGGGTCAGTGATGTCAGGAAAGCGGATTTGGCGGTGTTGAAGTCGGTCATGCGGGGCTCCTGTAAAACTGCCGCCAAGGTAGCAGAAAGCGCCCATCAAATCACGGTGAGTGGTCGTTGGGCAGGAGCAGAGCCGGTATCCGTCATGGATATTCAGCGTTTTACGGTAATCGCCAATCTGAGTGCGGACTCTAAGGTTGGCACTTTGAAGTAACTGGGTTGCTTGCTGATTACAGTGGCTTGGTCTGGACACTGGTGAGTTGCAGCTCAGAGGCACTCTGAAAATGGTAGGTGATCAGTCGTGGCTCACCATCTTTGCCGGTGTATTCGGCCATCACACGGCAGGCGTCAGGGGTACACTGGCTTTCGAGCTGGCTTTTCTGCAGTTCAATGCCTTTGAAAAAACGCTCCATAAAATCAAAGTCATCCCGTTCAAAGCGTTGGGCTTTTTCCTCGGTCCAGAAGTCAGCGGCTCTGGCGAACTGACCCTTATTAACGACCTGTTGAAACGCCATGGCCTTATCAATTGCCGGGTCTGAAGCTTCAGCGTGCAGGGATGATGGGTACAGCAGGGCCAGAGACAGAGATGAGAAAAATGCCCACCTTCTGAAGGGCTGATTGAGTATGTGTTTCAAGATGATTTCCTTATCTTTCTGTATGAGATAGCTCAGTACAGAAATTATCACCGGCTGAATATGCCCTCAATGCACTTTGTAAAGTCTGCCTTGTTTTTGAGTATGTCTTAGATATACTGTTTTTATGTACAGTATTTTGAAGTCAGGTAGGCGTTATGAGTGAGTCTGTCCGTAAGGTTCTGCACATCGATTGTGACTGTTTCTTTGCCGCAGTAGAAATGCGCGAGAACCCAGACCTGGCGGAAGTACCGCTGGCAATCGGGGGATCATCTGACCGCCGCGGTGTGATTGCCACCTGTAACTATCCGGCACGCGCCTACGGAGTGCGCTCGGCGATGCCTACGGCGACGGCCCTCAGGCTCTGTCCTGATCTGGTGCTGATGCCGGGTAATATGGCGCTCTACCGCGATGTGTCGGAGCAGATTATGGAGATTCTGCGTGATTTCTCGCCCTTGCTGCAACAGGTCTCTGTCGATGAAGCGTATCTTGAACTGGCTCCGAATCAGCAGGCGACGTTTGTGGCGGAAGATATCCGCGCCCGGGTGAAGGCCGAAGTGGGTATCACCGTATCGGTCGGGGCTGCACCCAACAAATTCCTCGCAAAAATCGCCAGTGACTGGAATAAGCCGGATGGTTTATTTGTGGTGCCACCAGAGCAGGTGACAGATTTTGTGGCTGATCTGCCGGTTGGCAAGATTCCGGGCATTGGTCCTGCGTTTGAATCCCGTCTTCATGCTGCCGGTATCAGTGTGTGCTCGGATGTTTTGCCCTGGTCGCTGAAAGATCTGGTACGCCGCTTTGGCCGCTCAGGCGTCATGCTGTATGAGCGTGCCCGCGGCCAGGACAGTCGCCCGCTGACTCAGGAGCGTCTGCGTAAATCGGTCAGTGTTGAACATACCTACGCTCAGGATCTGACTACAGCGGATGAATGCCTGCATGCGTTGCCGGATCTCTATCAGCGTTGGCAACAGAGGGTAGAGCGCACGCCCTGGGAGCCTGAAGCCCTGGCCCCCTTTGTGAAAGTAAAGTTTTCAGATTTCTCTCAGACCACACTGGCCAGTGCCGGTGAATACGCAACGGTGGATGGCTTTCAGCGGCTGATGGCGCAGGCACTGAAGCGTTCAGCGCAGCCAGTGCGGTTATTGG
>JBPEXS010000426.1:0-1063 GCA_052031325.1 Thalassolituus sp.
GATGCCAGGAAGGGCCAAACTCACCACCGCCACGGATGTTTGCCAGTACATAGGCCCCACCCCGCTCCAGCCAGAGCTTGCCGTTGAGGCCTGAATAAAACGGCCGCATCGACACCTGAAAGCCACCATAGCCATACAGAAGTGTTGGCGTACGGCCGTCGAGTGAGACGTCTTTTTTATGCACCACAAAATACGGTATCTGAGTTCCATCACTGGAAACCGCCTCAAACTGTTCGACCACAAGATCCTGTGCATCAAACAGCACTGGCAGGCTTTTTAACGTCTGAACCGCATCGGTCACCGGGTTATAACTCATCAGTGAATCTGGCGTCAGAAAGCCCTCGTACTGAATCAATGCCAGCGGCTCTTCTTCGTCGGCGAACGTCACGCGGATGGTGCCGTTTTCAGGCACATCGGCCTGAGTCGTTTTCCAGCCTGTTTCACCACGGGTGATCGTATACAGCTGACCACGGACGTTGTCGGTCACAGGCACGAGAATAGCGTCGGCAGTTACAGAGACCCCTCCCGCCTGAATCGCCTGGCGTTCATTGGGTACAAACAGGGTTTTGATGTCGGGCAGTTCGCCGTTTTTCAGAAAGTTGCTGAGGTCGAAAGCCAGCAGACTACCTGCGGCATAGACCCGTGAGTGGCCCGTATTTTTATCAGGCTCAGGCTCCCAGTCCTGCTGCGTCACAAAGACCAGATAACCCTCAAACATGCCCGCCAGAGTATGCTGGGCAGGGAGTGGCAGCTGAACGCCACCTTCAGCAGAGTCCGGATACACAGTGACTCTGGAATCCCAGAAGTTTTCAGAAACAGTGACAGCAGCGAGGTGCTCGCCATGGCTCAGCCGGAAAGTAAGCGGGAAGGCACCGAGGTCTTTTTTATCCGCTCGCAGAACCGGCTTAGCCTTGTTCAGAGGAGTTCCCCGTTGCCACAGATGGACCTCCGTCGGATAACCCGATTCTGACAGGGTTGAGCCATCGCTGCCCCAGTCTGTGGCGACCAGTAATTGATCCGGGCTGATCCAGGCAACATTGGATTTGGCTTCGGGCAGGCTGAA
>JBPEXS010000427.1:0-1506 GCA_052031325.1 Thalassolituus sp.
GAGCGCTTCAGGCCCTCTTCGCCGAGGATGTCATCGATAAATTCTTTCACCTCACGGCCACGTTCACCGATCAGGCCGATCACCACGACATCGGCTTTGGTAAAACGCGTCATCATGCCCAGCAGCACCGATTTACCCACACCCGACCCGGCGAACAAACCAATACGCTGGCCCCGGCCCACGCTCAGTACGGCATTGATGGCACGGATGCCAACATCCAGCTGCTCCCGTATCGGAGCCCGGTTCAGGGGGTTGATGTAACTGCCCTGCAATTTGCCGTTGGCACTGGCCAGCAACGGGCCTTTAAGATCCAGTGGGCGTCCTGCGCCATCGAGTATCCGGCCCAGCAACTCATCGCCAACAGGCACATCGGCGGCTTTCTGCAACGGCCAGACCCTGGCACCGGGTTTAAGACCGTCTACCTGCTCAATGGGCATCAGGAACACGCGCTGGTCATCAAAGCCGACCACTTCGGCTTCAATAATGTCGTTTTCAGCGCGGGCAATGCAGCAGCGATCGCCGACCCGCACATCAATGCCGATGGCTTCGAGCGTCAGACCGACCATACGCACCAGACGGCCAGAAGCGACCGGGCGGTAATCGTCAGTGGGTTGAAGATCAGCCCAGCGTTGGCTCAGAGTCATCGCGGTTTACCCTGGTGTCGTTGGGCTGCTGTGGGTCGACGGAATGCGCACTTTCAGGACGCTCACTCCCTGGCCGATTGTCGAACGCGTACTGCAGAGGCTTTTCGGTTTCTGATGGTGGTGACGGTATTACGCCGTCATCACTATCGTCTTCAGACGCAGCACTGACGGATTGGGTTTCAGGCGGTGGTTCTGATACAAGGTCATCTTCACCAGATTCAGCCTGTTCTGCCTCTGCCTGTTGGGGTTCTGGGCTGCTGTCCACTTCTGACGGATCGTTGATCTCCGTTTCAGGCTCATCGCTTTCTGACTGAGCCGACGCTTCCTCTTCAGGAACTACCTCGACCAGCGCCAGCTCTTCGTCGTCCGGAAAATGTTCAGCACTGGCCAGCATACGAGCAGCCAGGCTTTCGAGGGTGTGTTGCAGGTGTTCACTGGCGGAATATTCCACCCGTGAATGCTCACTTTCGACCCGGCATTCACCCACGCGCAGGCGTTTATCGACGGCCAGGGGTGGCCAGTCGATGCCCTGCTCACTGACCTGTTGAATCAGCTCTGAATCATCCTGAGAAATGAAAATACGCAGTGCCTTTTCACCCCCCGGCAAAGACTCTATCGCGGCTTCGACATAGCGCTGAATCGCCTGATCAGATACCGACAGTTCGTGGCCCAGAACGGTTGTTGCCAGGCCACTCAGCAGATTGACCATGACCTGTGGCAGTTCCGCATCACGCTCAGCGACACCCTGCAGCAGCACGGTCGCGATCCGGTTCAGGCGCTCGGTGTGTGCTGCGAGTTCTTCCTGCGCTCTGGCGCGCCCTTCGTCGTAGCCAATGCGGTTACCGGCATCTTTGCCCTCGGC
>JBPEXS010000428.1:0-1222 GCA_052031325.1 Thalassolituus sp.
TACGACAGACGTCCGGTGATGCAGATGCCGTACAACCCACCGTATTACCATGAACTGTGCGTACAGCACGGCTTCACCAAAGCCAAAGATCTTCTGGCCTGGCGCAAACCCTTTGATGATAAGCCGGTTGTCGTACCCGATGCCCTCAAAGCGTTGAACTTCAGCATCCGCTCTTTGCGTCCCGCTGAGCTGGCCAGTGAGCTGGACCGCATTATGGAGCTCTACAACGCGACGTTTACACGCCACTGGGGTTATGTGCCGCTAACCCGTGAGGAAGTGCGGCAGATGCACGATGATCTGAAAGAGGTACTCGACCCAGAATTAATTTTCTTTGGCGAAGTGGGTGGAGAAGTCGTTGCGTTTGGTATTGCTCTGCCGGACTACAACCAGGTTCTGGCCAGACTGGATGGTAAGTTGGGTCTCACAGGTATGCTGAAATTTCTCTGGTGGAAACGGAAAATCAGCGGTGTCCGCGCTTTTGTGGTGGGTGTTGATCCGGCTTTCCGCGAAACCCGCCTGGCTTCACTGATGATGGATGAACTGAATCAGCGCGGTTATCAGCGCGGTTATCAATGGTTTGAAATGTCCTGGACCCTGGAGGACAACACGCCGGTCAATCGCCTGGTTGAAAGTGCCGGTGCAGAGCACTACAAAACCTATCGGGTGTATGAAAAATACCTTTGAATAACACCCTGGAAATGCCTGTCTTCTGCGCTTACTCAGACAGTAAAAATCGTTTTAAACCGGGCTTTTCGACCTGATATTCGCCTTTTTTTACCTGACTGATCAGTTGCTGATCCTGCAGTCGTTGCAGCGATCGCTGCACGTTCGAAGCCACGCCTTTTACCGTCGTTTCTTTCTCAATCTGTTTCAGCAGTCTCGCAGAAAAGGGATTTTCATTGTTGCAGAGTGCCAGAAACACCAGCCGGTCTGCGGGTTTGAGTTGTTTTGCCGTGCCTTCGTAGTCTTCCGCCGCTTCAATCAGGTGGCGGGCGTAATCCAGTGCTTCCTTTACCCCATTGCGGGCAATCAGCAGCCGGGTAATGAGCTTCATCATCCAGTAGGGCGAAAAATCCAGCTGTTTAAAGGCGTGGCTTAATTCGGCCACGGTGACACTCAGGTGATGCTCACTGGCCAGTTTTTGCTGCAGAAAAACCAGAAATTCATCATCCAGATCGGGGAAGGGCAGAGGGTGTGAAAAATGATAAAACGGCGACTGTGA
>JBPEXS010000429.1:0-1366 GCA_052031325.1 Thalassolituus sp.
GCCATTGGCTTTACCCTGTGGATCCGCCGCCAGCCACTGGCGGCAGAGGCAAACTGATCAGATCGCGAACTGGCGTGCCTGCTCAGCCAGTCTGGCTGCCAGTTCACTCTGCTCTTTCACACTGACCATAATCCGGTTACCCGTAGTAGCCGTGCATTGTGCGAGCTGATGAATTTCGTGGATGGATTCTGACACTTTGTGATTCGACATCACCTGCTTATCAGAAATCCCAGTCACCTGAACAGTCCGGTCTTTGATCTGATTCACAGCCTCAAGAATCAGGTCCAGCTCGTGATTCAGACTGTCTGCCAGACTGACGGCCTCGGTCACCGAGGTTTTTGAACCTTCAACCGTATCATAGGCTTTGCGGCTGTCTTTCTGGAACTGGCTGATAATAGCTTCAATTTCCGAGGTCGAGGTCTGGGTTTTCTGCGCCAGAGTGCGAACTTCATCGGCCACCACCGCAAAGCCACGCCCCTGCTCACCGGCACGTGCCGCCTCAATCGCTGCGTTTAATGCCAGCAGGTTGGTCTGCTCGGCAATCGACTTGATCACGCCGAGCACACTACCAATGGATTCACTGCTTTCGTATAACTGCTTGATCACACCAGCCACTGAGTTCATTGAATCACTGAGGGAACCGATACAGGACAGGTTGTTCTGCACAATACCCGCGCTGTGCTGAGTCACACCCGCGGCTTTATCCGCCTCAGAAACCACCGCAGTAATATCGGTCGACATGGCCTGGCTTGACGCCTCCATCTCTCCGACACGGCTCACGGCTTTATTGGCTTCAACCTGCTGACGCTCCATATTCACAGCGCAGGCCTGAATGGCTTCTTCGCTACTGTCTGATGAAACCCTGAGCCGCTGGGCACTGTCATCAATCAGTGCCACGATATCCCGCAGCCGTGCCTGCATCCGGTTAAAGTCATTGGCGGCCATACCCAGCTCATCGTTACTGTACACAGTAACGCCCTGTTGCAGATCCAGGTCGCGCGATGCGCGGCGGATGCCACCAACCAGCTGGCGGATCTGGCGCAGCATGCCACGCATCACACTCAGCACAATTAAAGGTGCGGCCCCTAACATAGCGGCAAGTAACAACAGGGTCGCAATGGCACTGCGATGCGTACTGACATATAAGGAGTCCATCATAGTACCCAGAGAACCACTGACTTCTTCTTCCAGGCTTTTAAGCGCATTGATACGGGCCGTTGCCGCTGCAAACCAGTCTTCGGCAGCAATACCGAAGCTGCCTGAGGTCGATTTGCTCAGGGCGATTTCACGCATCTGCAACACGGTCTGGTTTTCAGGGGTACTGACAAACGACTCATATAGAGCCAGACGTTCCGCATCGGCAAAG
>JBPEXS010000043.1:0-1165 GCA_052031325.1 Thalassolituus sp.
TCGTTGGATTCAGCGTCGTCGAACTCGTCGGTTTCCAGCATGGGGTTTGAGTCCAGCGCCTGCTGTATTTCCTGCTGCAGATCCAGAGTCGACAACTGTAACAGGCGGATGGCCTGCTGAAGTTGTGGAGTCATGGTCAGCTGCTGACCCATTTTTAGCTGGAGCGATGTCTTCATAAATGCGCGGGTACCAAATATCTGTGACTAGCGAACAACAATTGAAGCAGACTGTTCCGCATTATAGGCAAAGCTGTCCCGGATGGAATATATCTTGCTGTAAATCTCTTCCGGTCATAAACGGAAATCATCGCCAAGATAGACTTTTCTGACCTGCTCGTTGGCCAGAATGTCGTCCGCAGTGCCATCGGCAATGATGTGCCCGCCGCCGACAATGTAAGCGCGTTCACAGATTGCCAGCGTTTCGCGCACATTGTGATCGGTAATCAGTACGCCGATACCGCGGGCCTTCAGCTGGCGGATGATGTCCATGATGTCAGACACAGAAATGGGGTCAACACCGGCGAACGGTTCGTCCAGCAGAATAAAGGAGGGCTCTGCGGCCAGCGCCCGGGCGATTTCCACCCGGCGTCGCTCACCACCGGACAGCGCCATACCGGCACTGTCGCGGATGTGCTGGATGTGAAATTCGTCCAGCAGCAGTTCCAGTTGTTCCAGGCGCTGTTTACGGTTCAGATCTTTACGTGTCTCCAGAATCGCCATGATGTTATCGGCGACACTGAGTTTGCGGAAAATCGACGCTTCCTGTGGCAGGTAGCCGATGCCTTTGCGGGCCCGGCCATGCATTGGCAGGTGACTGATGTCTTCGTCGTCGATCAGTACCTGGCCCTTATCCGACTGCACCAGATTCACAATCATGTAAAAACAGGTGGTTTTACCCGCCCCGTTCGGGCCCAGCAGTCCAACGATCTGGCCGCTCTGAACCTCCATGGAGACGTCCTGTACGACCTGTCGGCCGCCGTAGCTTTTGGCCAGATGCAGCGCTTTCAGCGTTTTCATTCGCTATCGTTTCCTTTCAGCTGCCCAGGTTGGATAACGACACGGATACGACCATCACTGGTGGCTTCGCCGCTGGGCTCGCTGCTGTTCTCATCCTGGTTGCCGCGGGCTTTGATCACTTCGCTGGTCATGTCGTAGGTGATCAGGTC
>JBPEXS010000430.1:0-1133 GCA_052031325.1 Thalassolituus sp.
ACGCGGGTACGGGTGGATGATTTCTCGAAGATCATGCCCAGAATACGGTTTTTCAGCGGCTCGTGAATGTCTCCGGCGTACTGCATGGACTTCAGTTCCATGGCACGGCGGATGATGTGCTGAAGTTCGCTGCGGGTCAGATCCGTCAGTGTGAGAAAGTGTTTCACGGGCGTTTCAATCCTTCATAACTCTGGCCGACAGCGGCCTTTATTCGTTCAGTGCGGCGACCAGGGCTGCCACTGTGGTAACAACCTGGTCTGCTTCGCTCTCTGTAATGGTCAATGGCGGCAGCAGACGGATCACGTTGCCTGCTGTGACGTTCAGCAGCAGACCTTCCTGCAGGGCAGCCGCCATGATTCCGGGGCAGTCTTTTTTCAGTACCACACCGATCATCAGGCCGCGACCACGGATGCCATCAAACAGAGGCTCGTTCTGCAGGGCTTCGGTCAGTGATTTACGCAGGTAATCACCCATGGCTGCGGCGCGCTCGCTGAGTTTGTCGGTGAGGATCGTATTAACGACGGCGACACCGGCGGCACAAGCCAGCGGGTTACCACCATACGTCGAGCCATGATTTCCAGGTTGCAGCACGCCAGAGGCCTTACCGCGGGCAAGGCAGGCGCCAATCGGAACGCCATTACCCAGACCTTTGGCCGTGGTGACCACATCCGGCATCACGCCAAGCTGCTGATAACAGAAATAAGTACCGGTGCGGCCGTTACCGGTCTGGATCTCATCCAATATCATCAGCAGGTCGAGGTCGTCACAGAGCTTGCGGATACCCTCAATGTACTCAGGGCTGGCTGTGGCCAGACCACCTTCGCCCTGAACCGGCTCCAGCATAATGGCGACCACATTGCTGTTGGCTTTGGCGATGGCCGCCGCGGCAGCCAGATCCATAAAGGGTGCGCGGATAAAACCAGAAGGCAAGGGGCCGAAACCTTCCTGCACCTTCGGGTTACCCGTGGCTGTCAGGGTCGCCAGAGTACGGCCATGGAAGGCCTTGGTCATGACGATGATGGCAGGCTCGGCGATGCCTTTCTGGTGGCCGTATTTGCGCGCCAGTTTGATCGCTGCTTCGTTCGCTTCAGCGCCTGAATTCGAGAAGAACACGTTCTCCATGCCGGAGACCT
>JBPEXS010000431.1:0-4038 GCA_052031325.1 Thalassolituus sp.
AACCTGAAAAAATTGATGTAGCCCCAGTTGTTCGGTTTTTCCGGATAATCTGATTGGAAATTTGCGCAGTGAATTCCGTTCCTGAGGGCCGTGTTGCCTTGCCTGCCCGGGAGACACTGCCTAGAATACAGCCACTGTAAAAACCCAATTATAATCAGCCGTTCTGCGTATAACGCCCGGCCTACCGTGATTCAGGAGAGAACCGATGACCTTCGTTGTCACCGATAACTGCATTAAATGTAAATACACCGACTGTGTGGAAGTCTGCCCGGTCGACTGCTTTTACGAAGGCCCTAACTTTCTGGTCATTCACCCTGACGAGTGCATCGACTGTGCCCTGTGTGAACCGGAATGTCCTGCAGAAGCCATCTTCTCTGAAGACGAAGTGCCCGCCGGTCAGGAACAGTTCATCGAACTGAACGCCGAACTGTCCGAAGAGTGGGCCGACAACAACATCACCGAACAGAAAGATGCTCTGCCAGATGCGGAAGAGTGGGACGGTGTACCGAATAAGATCGAACATCTGGAGCGCTGAGTTCTGCTCTTAAGCGCTGTGATGTGAATCCAAAAGCCCGGCAATGCCGGGTTTTTTTATACGCTCAGTTTTTTATTCCGCTAAACGAGTGTTACCCGTACCAACTTATTCAATGAATCTTTGGTCACAAAAGCAAACTGACCAATGGCCAGCCTGGCTCATTCCCGGCTTTTCGATACGTCGTGATTTGATAGTCTGAATCCGCTCTCAGCCCAGAGAGTAAGAAAACACTCCCCGTACTTTCAAGGATACGAACATGATCAAATCACACTCTTTAACAGGCCTTTGCCTGATCACTGGCCTACTGGCTTCGGCATCAGTCACTGCCGGAAAAACAGAACACGATAATGATGTCTGGATTCATACCAATGGTCTGACCGACTGCAGCTTTACCGAGACGGATCACAGTATCTCCAGTGGCCAGCCCTATTCTGGCGTCACCTCAAAAATGAAAGATGGTAAGTGCAAGGTAACCATTAAAGCAGGTCGTCATGGCAGCTCTGAGGTTGCCAAATGGTTCAGTAGTGAAATTGATACCGGTGCCGCGATTGCCTGTGATTCCAGCGGCCCCATGCCCGATAAGCTGAATTTTGCCGTTGAGGGCACGCTGGTATTGACCCAGGGTGATCAGACCACAACCTGTGAAAACGTCATCCTCGCCCAGGGACATTTTGGTTTTACCAACAACTGGTGGATGGGCAGCCCGGACGTTAACAGCGGTGGCATCCCATTTGTCGGACCACTCACTCAGAAGTGTTCAGCCGGTGGAGTTCTGCCTAAGGTCGTGGTTTATACGCCACCACAGCCGTGCGTGAATAATTTCACTGCGACGGTTAATCAATAGATAAAGATCGGTACAACACACTTCAAAAATTTCAGATTGATCAAGGAACAGATTATGACCCGACCAAGACACTCCACACTGGCCCTTTCCACCGCCACTCTGATTCTATTATCACAACAGCCCCTGGCCGGTGAAAAAGAACACGAAAACCTCGTTTACCTGCACCTGAATGGTCTTACGTCATGCGCTTTTGATGTCGACAGTTACAGCATTTCTGACGATGAACCCTGGGGTGGAGTCCTCACATCTTACGAAAACGGCCAATGCATCATCACTGTGTATGCCGGAAGACATGCCAGCGATAGTGTCGCTCAATGGTTTGAGGGTGAACTGGGTGGTGGAAATGCCGTGGCCTGTGATTCATCCGGCCCACTGCCCGAAAAACTCAATTTCGCCATTGAAGGATTACTGACCCTCAATAAAGGGACAGGTACGGAAGATGATCCCTACGTGCAATGCAAAGCACCGGCGCAACTCGGACAGGGGAGTATCTCTCACACGTTCGATAACTGGTGGTTCGGAAGTTCGCAAGCGAAAAGTGGCGGCATTCCTTATATCGGGCCGCTTATCATCGCCTGTGAGGAGCAAACGGAATCCACTCAGACTCCCAACGCAAAAACACCCTCCCGCCCGTCTTTGCCGACGCTTCTGACGGTATCACCGCCACAACCCTGTGTGAATAATTTCAGCCTGGTGATTAATTAACGCTGAGATTGATATAAAAAAGCCCGGCAATGCCGGGCTTTTTTGTGTCTGCAGTACCGCTAAAAAAAGTCAGTCTTTAATCCGGAATTCCGCAGAACGGGCGTGTGCCGTCAGATGCTCACCACGGGCCAGTACAGAGGCGACTTTGCCCATCTCAGATGCACCATCGGCGGAGAACTTCACCAACGACGAGCGTTTCTGGAAATCGTACACACCCAGCGGTGAGGAGAAACGCGCAGTGCCCGAAGTCGGCAGTACGTGGTTCGGCCCAGCGCAGTAATCGCCCAGCGCTTCGGCGGTGTAGCGGCCCATAAAGATGGCACCAGCGTGACGGATACCGTCCAGCCAGCTGTCCGGATCTTCGACCGACAGCTCAAGGTGTTCCGGTGCAATACGGTTGATCAGATCCGTTGCATCGGCTTTGTCTTTGGCCAGAATCAGGGCGCCACGTCCTTCCAGTGAAGTGCGGATGATGTCCTGACGCTCCATGGTCGGCAGGAGCTTTTCAATGCTGGCTTCGACCTGGTCGAAGAAGGCAGAATCGGTGGCAATCAGAATCGACTGTGCGTCTTCATCGTGTTCGGCCTGCGAGAACAGGTCCATGGCGATCCAGTCCGGATCGGTCTCGCCGTCACACACCACCAGAATCTCAGACGGACCGGCAATCATGTCGATACCCACGGCACCGAACACCATGCGTTTGGCGGTGGCGACATAGATGTTGCCCGGGCCGACGATCTTATCGACCTTAGGTACCGTGGCTGTACCGTACGCCAGTGCAGCGACAGCCTGAGCGCCACCGACCGTGAACACACGGTTTACACCGGCAAGTGCAGCAGCGGCCAGTACCAGCTGGTTCAGTTCACCGCCCGGTGTCGGCACTACCATGATGATTTCATTCACACCCGCCACGTGTGCCGGAATGGCATTCATCAGTACCGACGACGGATACGCCGCTTTACCACCGGGTACGTAAATACCCACGCGGTCCATTGGTGTGATCTTCTGGCCAAGCATGGTGCCGTCGGCTTCCTGATAGCTCCAGGAATCCTGACGCTGCTTTTCGTGATAGGCGCGAACACGCTCAGCGGCGGTGGTCAGAGCCTGTTTTTCTGCAACAGGCAGACTGTCGAGAGCGGCCTGCAGCTGCTCCTGAGAGAGCTCCAGATCAGCCATGCTGGCAACAGACATGCGGTCAAAACGGTTGGTGAATTCCACCAGCGCTTCGTCACCACGGCGGCGCACTTCCGTGACGATGTTGGTCACAGACTGCTGAACTTCAATGTCAGAGACGGATTCCCACGCCAGCAGGTCATCCAGCTGGACGTTAAAGGCGGAATCCTGAGTCGATAATCTACGCATCATGAACCTCCCCTTCAGTTGTTAGCCGTCTGATCCCGACGGGCAACGGCGGCGGCCATGCTGTCGATGATCGGCTGAATCTGATCGTATTTCACTTTCATGGACGCACGACTGGCGACCAGGCGCGAGCTGACGTGAGAGATCAGATCACGCGGCTCCAGACCGTTGGCCTTGAGCGTGTTACCGGTGTCGACGATGTCCACAATCAGATCCGCCAGCCCCATGATCGGCGCCAGCTCCATACCGCCATACAGCTTGATGATATCGACCTGACGGCCCTGTTCGGCAAAATAACGCTTGGCCACGCCGGTGAACTTGGTCGCCACTTTTAAGCGACCTGCTGGCAGCTCACGGTCTTTCAGTGCCGCGGTCATCAGACGGCAGGTAGCGATGTTCAGATCCAGTGGCTCGCACAGGTTCGGGCTGTTGTATTCCATCAGCACGTCTTTACCGGAAATACCCAGGTCTGCAGCACCATATTCCACGTAAGTCGGTACGTCAGTCGCACGGATCACCACCAGCTTGATGTGATCGTGGTTGGTATCAAAGATCAGCTTGCGGCTTTTATGAATGTCTTCAGCCGGATGAATAC
>JBPEXS010000432.1:0-5432 GCA_052031325.1 Thalassolituus sp.
CCTCACCGGATGCCAACCTGTGCATTATGGAAATGAAATGGGGACTGATACCGGACATGAGTGGCATGGTGACTCTGTCGCGCCTGACCCGGGTCGATATCGCTCAGGAGTTAACCATGACAGCACGACAGTTCAGTGCGCAGGAAGGCTATGAATATGGCCTGATCAGTCGTCTGGCAGACGACCCGAAGGCTGAGGCACAGGCACTGGCTGAGCTACTGGTAAGCAAGTCACCGGATGCCGTGGCGGCCACCAAGTATCTGTTCAAAAAGACCTGGAAAGCAGATACCAATAAAGCTCTGCGCTGGGAGCGCTGGGTGCAGTTCCGACTGCTGGGGCGTAAGAATCAGCGCATTGCCATGAAGAATGGTCTGGCGAAGAAGGGCAGTGAGCCTGCACCGTTTGCGGACCGCAGCAGCTTCCGCTGAGGCCCTGTTATCTGAGAGCTCAGCATTCGCTGAGTTTCTCTTTTCCTCTTTGTGATCCTTATCGTTCGCTGAGTTTCTCTTTTCCTCTCTATGATCCTTAGCGTTCGCTAAGGATCATGGTGTACTGCTCAAGCGGTTGGCCACTGACATCAAACAGTGACAGGCCGACTTCACCGGCAGCCCAGTTGATGTCCAGTTCGCCGAAATTGACCTGACTGAAGCCTTCACCCAGGCGGTGACGGTTAGGACTGATTTCTTTCCACTCTTCAGTCAGCCCCGAGCTGGTGACTTCCCATAGCGGCTGAGGGTGGTTCACGAACGTACGGCTGACTTCACCCCAGTGGGTGTCACCGCTGATAAACACCACATCAGTAATTCTGTTGTTTTCAATAAACTGAATCAGGCGTGAACGGTCATCAGGAAAGTTGGCCCAGGATTCCCAGCCGGTAAATTCAGGCAACAACTGAATGCTGGAGCCAATGATGGTCAGGTCAGCGGGTTTCAGGAGTTCCTGTTCCAGCCACTGCCACTGAGTCTCGCCCAACATAGTCCGCCCCTGCGTCGCCGCGTACGGGCCAGAGTTGGCAGGCTTCAGACCCGGAATCAGGTCGTCGGTACTTTCTTTAGACAGTGCGTCGCGGTTCCAGCGCAGATCCGGCAGGATCAGATGAATAAAGTGGCCG
This sequence comes from Thalassolituus sp., assembly GCA_052031325.1. GTDB lineage: Bacteria > Pseudomonadota > Gammaproteobacteria > Pseudomonadales > Oceanobacteraceae > Thalassolituus. The sequence goes on from JBPEXS010000432.1 coordinate 1,112, forward strand.
TTATCCTCAATCCAGTAACTGGCGTAGTTGCCATCACTACGACTGCGACGAGGACTGTCAGTGGGCTCTTCAAAGAAGTCCAGCATGATGCGTTTTGACGCAGCTTTCTGCGGGTATTCTTTACCGGCATCGTTCTGACCGTAATCATGGTCATCCCAGATGGCGTAGACCGGAGCTGCCTTCTTCAGCGCCTGATAACCGGGTTTTGCTCCGAGCTTCTGATATTTGCGCTGCAGTTCTTTCATGTCGTTGGTGTCGCCGTACACATTATCCCCCAGCAGAACAAAGGCGTCGGGTTGACGGGCGACAACGGCGTCGAGAATCGGTGCGGGTTTGTCCTGATGAATGCAGGAACCAAAGGCGATACGGGTGGTGTCAGCCTGTGCCCCGGCGGTGGCCAGAAGCAACAGAGAGAAAGAAAGCGGGCGGAACATCAAAAAACTCCGGAAAGCTTTTTTGGGGCCATTGTTAGCAGCTGTTACAAAAGAGTCAACGTGGCAGAGATTAACGGCGTGAATCGGCGCACAAATGGTCAGTAGTTTGGCGGCGTTGTTGCCAATTCATTGATTTTCAAAGAATTTAGTGGACAAGAAGGAGAATATGAGGCGGGCGGTTATAGAGGTGGTTGCACTGATTGTGTGACCGTAAATGACCCCCTTTGTCAGGACTCAGGAGGTCTTTTTCTTATTTCATGGAGAGAGGCTCTTTATCCTGAGCAAATCAGTGCTGGCCGGGCTTCAGCGGAGTACCTCAGTAATGGCTGTGTCCATATCCGGATTCATAGACTTCGGTGTTTCACCCAAGGTGTTCAGTCCGGTTGGCAGCACCTGACTCAGTGTGACTTCCTGCTCAGGGATAAAATTACCCAGAGGTTTGATGTCCGGGCCAATGGCTGCAAACCAGGTGGTCTCTGAGCCCTCAACACCGTTCGGGAAGGTCTCTCCCAGTGCTTCCATATAGGTTTTGACGGCTTCAGCAGAGGCGTGATGCTGCCAGTCTTCCGGCGTGCTGCCGCGACCGTGATCAGAGGTCAACAACAGGTTGGTTTTATTGCGATAGGCGTCATGGCTCTGCAGAAAATCCCATAACTGGCGGATCATGGCGTCGCTGCGATGCGCTGCACGCAGATACTGGTCGTATTCACCGTCGTGGGCAAAATCATCCGTTTCACCAAGGCTGATATACACCACACGTGGTTGCTCACGCTTCAGATATTCCAGCGCAAAGTTAAAGGTGAAAACATCCAGACGGACGGTCGCCCAGGGGCTTGGAGTCTGAGCCTGCAGCTCATTCAGGTAGGCTTCTTTCATCGAAAGCTGTTGGCCTATGGCGTCCATAAATCCGGCGTTTACTGGTACGCTGGTGCGCTCAGTGTTGATGATGTAAGGGAAGACATCCCAGCTACCAAACGCAGCCACTTTTCCAGCGTAGTCCGGTTTGTGGTTCAGCCATTCCAGAAAGGTAACGTTACTGTTCGGGACTTTTTTATTGGAGTTAATCTCAGGATCAGCTTTGCCGGTCAAGAGTTCGTTGTAGCCCGGGTATGAAAAGTACCAGGGGTTGGATACCTTCATACGGCTGTTCTGGCTGCGGTCTCCGATAAAAACACCCTGGGTGGCCAGCGTGTCCCAGAAAAAGGGCATTAAGGTTTCGCGACGCTCTTTTACGTCTTCGCGCCAGAATTCGCTGGCAAGAACCTCGCTGTCTTCACTGTAGCGCTCGTCGTTAATGAGCTGCCTGTCCGCACCCTGAAACACCTCCTGCCAGCGCAGGCCATCCAGAGAAAGAATGATCAGATTTTCTGCTGCCAGGGTCGTTTGGCTGAGCAGAAGTAAAACCATCAGGCTGAGTTTTTTCATGGGTCTTTACCTCATAGAAAAACGATAAAAAGGGAGTATCAAAAAAGGGCACCACGATGGGTGCCCTTGCAGTCTCAGGTACGGATCAGAAATCCAGCGCCAGAGTGGCAGTAGCCGTACGACCTGCGCCGATGAAGTAGTAACCTTCAACGCCGCCGCCGAGGTAACGCTCGTCCAGCAGGTTATTGATCACCAGATCAATCGCCGCGCGCTTGAACAGGCCACCATCAACAGACTTGGCATAACCCAGGTTGAAGTCGACCACCGCGTAGCTGTACAGACGGTCGTTGTTGGCGAAGTCACCATAACGGCCACCGGTGTACTTAGTGCTCAGAGACGAGTGATACAGACCGTTGTTGTAGTTCAGGCTCAGCACTGCCAGGTTTTCAACCGATGCAGCGACTTTGTTGCCTTCTTCGATGTCCAGTGTGCCGTCACCATCGGTATCAACGTCTTTGTTGTACTCAGAGTTGTTGTAGGTGTAGGCAGCATAGATATCGAAGTTATTTGTGATGTACTGACGGACGCTGGCTTCAACACCGTAAGAGTCGATACCACCCACGTTGATGTAAGCACCGCTGGCTTCGTTCAGGTAATCGATGCCTTCAGCAGCAGCACCGGATACGTAGGTGATGCGGTTGCTGAATTCCACGTTATAGAGTGCCAGAGTCGCTTGCGTATCCTGAGTGTTGTAGCGCAGACCCAGGTCGATGTTGGTGGATTTTTCTGGCTCAACATCGCGGATAGACTCTTCACTGCCGGTCAGCATTTCATCGCGGAACGCAGCGAAGTTTTCGGCGTAGCTGCCGTGTACTTCCAGTTCCGGAGTCAGTCCGTAAACAAAACCGGCCTGTGGCAGCACGTCAGAATCACTGTCGGTGGACAGAGTGTCACCGGTGAATTCGTTGGTGTATTCCATTTCAACGAAGTATTTCTTCAGACCCAGGGTCAGTTCCAAGTCACCCAGTGACAGGGTGTCCTGAATGTAAGGCATAAAGGTCGTGGTATCGAAGGTGTTGCGGTACTGAATCCAATAAGGGTTGAAGTCGTAGTAGTGATATACGCGGGCATCAATTACTTCGTGCCAGTCACGGCTTTCCGGGCGGTGGCTGTCTTCGTACCAGAGACCGATCTCCAGAGTGTTGGTGTCATTGAGCGCGATTTCACCGTCCGCCAGGAAGCCAAAACGCTCTTTGTCATAGTGGGTATGACGGTAAGAGGATACCGGCATACAACCTGCGCTGGCGGCCCCCGAACAGCTGCCGTCGGTTACCGGCTCTCCGGCGTCATCCACATAGGTGTAACGGTCGACGTAACTACCACCGAACTTATCCGTGGTTTCGACCAGATAAGGTGGCAGCCAGTCGCCACGACCTTTCATCCAGTGGTAGTAAGGCTTGACTGTCAGGGTGACGTTATCTGCGGCAAAGAATTCAACCTCGGCATAGGCCATCAGGTTTTTACGCAGGGTAGACCAGGCTTCGGCGTAGTTCTGATCCAGGGCCGGATCACCGGTCCACTGCCAGGTCAGGCGGTCCCAGTCCGGGTTGGCTTTAAACTGATTGATGGAGACACCGTTGTAGTTATCTTCATGTGAGTTGTCCCAGACGATACGGCCTGTGATGTTCATATCGGTCTGCTCAGAAACCACTTTGGCTTCCATATGCTGGCGGGTGGTGTAACCGTTGGAACCTTCGCCGATCCAGCGGCTGTTGTAGGAGTTCGACAGAGATACGTAGCCATAGGTATTGTTCAGCAGCTCAGCACTGTCGGCGCGGACAAAATAGCGACGGGCGTTGTAGTCGCCGTTGGTCATCGCAACACGGATGTTCTGCTCGCGCATCGGGTCGTTGGATACAAAGTTGAAAACACCGCCCAGGGCATCCAGAGAGGCTGAAGAAATTGCACCGGCACCCTGATAAACCTCGATGCCCTGCATGTTCTCGGCATCCAGCAGACGGTTGGCTTTAGTACCACCACCGTAGTTAGAGCCCCCGTTCGGGATACCGTCGACGGTAATACCCAGCTGCTGCTCGTTCAGGTTAATGCTGTAACCGCGCATGCTGATGGTGGTAGACCAGTCATCGGAGCCAAAGGTATCACCTTCAGAAATCGAAATGCCCGGCAGGTTATCAACCGTGCCCAGAACACTGGACAGTGAAGACTGCTGGTCTTTCATGCTGTCGCTGGTGACGTTATTGGCCTGTGCAATGGGCTGGCCGACGGCAACCACTTCTTCGGTAATATTTTCTGATTCTGCTTCAGCCGCCATAACGGACGGTGTCAGGATGGCTGCCGCCAGAGCGGTCAGACGGAATACTCGCGTTCTCATACGATTCCCCAAAAACGGTATGCTGTTGTGTTTATGAGTCCGTCACAGACGGACTGGGGCGGTATGATTGATGCGGAGTGTGTCAGTAACTTGTTGTTTTTATGAAGGATTTTTTTAAGAAAAAAGACTG
>JBPEXS010000433.1:0-3336 GCA_052031325.1 Thalassolituus sp.
GGGGATTCCTATAATCAGGTGCATCGTTGCGCCGTCTCGCCACCGCATCTTTGCTAGTGGAGGTGTGGGGATACTAGCAAAGCAAATGCCAATTTAAAATAAGCCACTGCTATTGGCCCGACTTCTGCCCCAACCCCACGGATATCAAGGAAATTATTTATAAGACTGGGGACCATGCCCTGGTACGCCCCAACAAGTGACACAAAAAAGCGCACCATTTTCAGGCACAGATCAAAAAGTGCGCACCAGAGACTTTCACGAATCTGAAATAAATGGCCCGAATCTTCTGGCCACTTTTTATAAAAACGCCTAAAAGAGCAGCACAACCCCAGCAACCATGCGACTCAGAGCCAGATTTTTGAAATTGGCACCCTTCTTGTTAGATATATCCATGTAACGACGTTGTGTCAGGGCTTTTGTCCCCACTCCGGCGCTATCCGACACCCTGTTGGTGTCAACGTGTTGTGTTTATGAGCATTGGCGCTCGCAGGGTAACTGCGAGCGCTTTTTTTTTGCCGGGAGGCTGACCATGGAAAACGGACCTGCGGAAACTAAAACCACCTGCCCTTATTGTGGCGTGGGCTGTGGTGTCACGGTCACTCAGTCATCCGCCAGCTCAGACGGCGAATCAAGCGTCGATCCTGTCTGTGGTACTGCCACACACCCAGCCAACTTCGGCAACCTCTGTGTTAAAGGTTCTGCACTGCATGAAACGCTGGACGATACAGACCGTCTGTTCTACCCCACCATCCGGGGACAGCGCAGTAACTGGGACACTGCACTGAATCTGATCGCCGACAAGATCAATCAGGTGATTGCGACCCACGGACCTGAGGCTGTGGCCTTCTACGGTGCCGGTCAGATGCTGACCGAAGATTACTACGTCGCTAACAAGCTGATGAAGGGCTACATCGGCAGCGCCAATATGGATACCAACTCGCGGCTGTGCATGGCGTCCGCCGTGGCTTCTTACAAGCGCTCTCTGGGCTCTGACACCGTGCCTGGCTGTTATGAGGATCTGGAACTCGCTGACCTGCTGGTACTGGTGGGTAGCAATGCCGCATGGGCGCATCCGATCCTGTTCCAGCGCATGGTTGCTGCGAAAAAGAATAACCCGGATCTGAAAGTGGTTGTGATCGACCCACGTCGCACTGCCACCTGTGATCTTGCCGATCTTCACCTGGCCATCCGCCCGGGCACAGACACCACACTGTTTAATGCTCTGCTGGCGTATCTGGATGAGACCGGTGCGCTGGATCTGGGCTTTATTGAAGAGCATTGCGAGAACTTCGCCGCAACGCTCAATGCCGCCAGTGAAGCGGTTAACGGCTTCGACGAGCTGGCCGGCATTACCGATACCGACTCCGAAAACCTGCAGACCTTCTTTGAGTGGTTCCGCGATATTGACCGCACGGTGACCTTCTATTCTCAGGGTGTGAATCAGAGCAGTGACGGCACCGACAAAGCCAACAGCATCATCAATCTGCATCTTGCCACTGGTCGTATTGGCAAACCCGGTGCCAGCCCGTTTTCTGTAACGGGCCAGCCCAATGCCATGGGCGGTCGCGAAGTTGGTGGACTGGCCAACCAGCTGGCGGCGCATATGGATTTTGACCAGGCCGACCGGGTAAAACGCTTCTGGCAGTCACCCACCATTGCAACGCACCCGGGACTCAAAGCCATTGACCTGTTCGATGAAATCAAAGCAGGAAAGGTAAAATTTCTGTGGGTTATCTCCACCAATCCACTGGTCAGTATGCCCGATGCTGATGACGTAAAAGCAGCGCTGAAACAATGCGAACTGGTGGTGGTGTCAGACTGCATGGCCAATACCGACACCGCCCAACTGGGCGACGTGCTGTTACCGGCCTCAGCCTGGGGTGAGAAGAACGGTACAGTCACCAACTCTGAACGCCGGATTTCGCGTCAGCGCGGTTTCCTGCCCTCACCGGGTGAAGCCAGACCTGACTGGTGGATTCTCAGCCAGGTGGGCCAACGTATGGGCCATAAAGACGCCTTTGCCTATCAGCATCCGTCCGAGATCTTTGATGAACACACGCGCCTGAGCGGCTTTGAGAATAACGGCAAACGCGACTTTGACCTGTCAGGTCTCAGCGGCATGACACTTGAAGAGTACGATGCCCTGCAACCCATACAGTGGCCGGTCAATGCAGAATGGCCCCGTGGCCGCAGACGCTTTTTTGAAGATGGCCATTTCTACACCGGCACTGGGCGGGCACGTTTTATTCCCGTTACCGCTACCTTACCCGCTGAAATTGCCGACGGTTATCTGCTGATGAACACAGGCCGTGTGCGTGATCACTGGCATACCATGACACGCACCGCCAAATCCGCGCGTCTGGCACAGCATATTGCTGAACCCTATGCTGATTTTCACCCTGACAATGCACAGGCACTGGGTATCCGTGATGGGGCCCTGGTGCGGCTATTCAATGAGCGTGGCGAAATTGTCGTCCGCGCGAATGTTCCAACGGATGGCAGTCAACGCCATAACGAAATCTTTGTGCCTATGCACTGGACGGACCGCTACGCCAGTCTCGCACGCATGGGCACTCTGATTGACAAACAGCACGACCCCGTATCAGGGCAACCCGCACTGAAACGCGCTCAGGTTCAGGCTGAACCTTTCCCGGTCAGCTGGAAAGGCTTTGTACTGAGCCGCAGTGATCTTGGCCCGGTTAACAGCGATTACTGGGTCTACAACCGCACCACTACGTGTCACATGTACGAAGTGGCCGGTAACGCCGACCCCGCGGTATTTGCCAGTGAACTGGCTAACCAGTGGCCAGAACATGAAGTACTGCGTTTTACTGACCGTACCAGCAATCACTACCGCATTGCTCAGGTCCGCGACGGACGACTGGAAAGCGTGATCTTCCTGCACCCGGCGGCCGATCTTTCTGCCCGTAACTGGTTGCAGGAACGCTTTGATGATGAGCAGCTGGAGTTTGCCGATCGCCTGGCTCTGCTGGCCGGCCGACCTCTGGGTGCCGAAGCTGATAAAGGGGCCATCATCTGTTCCTGTTTCCAGGTGGGTGAAAAGACCATCATAGAAGCTATTAAGAATGGCTGTGATTCGGCTGATGCACTGGGAGAAGCCCTTATGTGCGGCACCAACTGCGGCTCCTGTATTCCTGAACTGAAAGGACTGGTCGGCAAAACCCTGAGCAAGGCCTGAGCTGTACTTCCGGCATGATGCCCTGAAGCTAGTTATGCCGTGAACAGCTTATGCCCAGAAACATCCTGGTGGGCCGGTGATTAATGACCGGTCTGTCGGTTTCTCTCAACCAGGCAATGAACCCTTAGTCAGGTTAC
>JBPEXS010000434.1:0-4304 GCA_052031325.1 Thalassolituus sp.
ACCGCTAGAGTTCAGCACACCCGCAAGCCCCTGATACCAGCCGATCAGCATCAGTAGCTCGATCAGCAAAGGCTCACTGAAATGATCTTTCAATGCATTCCAGGTTTCTTCATCGACCAGACTGTTGTCGATGAAGCCGTCACAGGCACGGATGATCAGGCTTTGCCGTTCGCTCCAGCCTCCTGCATCAGCCCCTTGAGGAATCCGGCGGATTTCATCAGCGGTCAGACCCGCCCGCATACCAATATCAACATGCTGTCCCCACTCATAGCGCGACCGGCATAGCCAGGCAACGCGCAGAATCGCCAGCTCAGTATCACGACGTTCCAGTTTGCCATAGGGCATCAGCCGCGCCGCGTAAAACAACATGCCGTGGAAAATGCGCATATTGTGCATCATCAGAGTCCACAGATTGGCTGCGTTGAGTTTGCCGATACGTTCAATGCCGATCAGAAACAGCTTTTTGATCAGCCCCGGGTTGCTCTCAGTAACCGGGGCAATACGCCGTTCAGGGGGTAGTTGCCAGCCGTCATCCGGCATCAGTTCTTGGTGTTGCATACGGACTCCTGATTACACCGGGAAGTGCTTGTTCATCCAGTCGGTCTGGATACCGACAACCTTTTCAAACCATTCGCCAACGTAAATATCAAAGTGCCCGGTATCCAGCTCTACGAGAGTGCCCTGAGGTAATTGCCTGGCGTACTTCAGAGTTGGTTTGACGGGGGCAACGGTATCTTTAAGACACGCAATCAGCAGAGAAGGGCATGTCACCTTTCTCGCACTCATGCCCGGGAAATAACGTGTGATATCGAAACCAAAGCGGGCGCCAACAGAGCCAGGTATTTCATTGCCCGCGGGCTTTATGGCCTCGTATCCGCTTAATGCGTCGTGCGCTGTCATCAGGGCGGCGTCACCCGGTGCACCCGCGAGGTTGACCATGACCGGATTTTTTCGGAAAGGTGCTGACAGCAGATCCAGCGTAGCCAATGCGGTGACTTTGACTGAGCTGATCGGGTTCAGTGCGAGCGTAGAGGCAATGCCATTTGTGAATGGACACTGCGACATAACACCTGAAATTCCCGGTACGGTGGCGGCGGTTTTCAGAACATGGCCGCCACTGAATGAACTACCCCAGGCGATAACCTGAGATCCATCGACACGCGGTTCATGTTTTGCGAACGCTACAGCGTTGCGCCAGTCTTCGAGCTGCATGTTGATATTCAGCAGCTGGCGTGGCTCACCTTCGCTATCGCCAAAACCACGATAGTCGAAGACCAGGCAGGCGTATCCCGCCGCGCAATAGCGTTCTGCAAACGCATCCAGACGCATAGTCCTTACCGCCCCCAGACCATGTGCCATCACAATCACCGGTGCCGGCTTGTCACTTTCAGGCAGATACAGCCAGGCAGCGCAGTGATCGGAGCCGGATTTAAATACAACGTCGTTACGCATAAAAAGTCCTGTAGAAAGGTTGTTATAAAAGGTGCATGCCCGCCGGAGACGCTGTCGTCAGTTGCATAGCCAGTATGGCCTGCTGGCGGAAAAGGTTCATTGCCTGCAGTTTTCCGGGCAGTGCGGGTTCGTCTATCTGCCATTCGCGATAGAGACTGCGGGCGTTGGTGACAATGCGTTCCGGAGAGTCCCAGTGTGCGAAAGGACGCCGCCGGAAATCATCGCTGTGCGCTGTCAGGCAGGCAGCTTCAAAGCTGCTGATGCCGTTGTCAGCCAGTGGGCGCAGGGTGTCCTGCAGGTATTCCCAGTAATCGAGGAGATCCTGAACGTCTTTCAGTGTTGCCAGAGGGCCATGTCCCGGCACGATAACCCCGGGCTTCATTTCCATAATACGGCGCAGAGCTTTGCAGATATTGTCCACCGGCCCGGCCCACATCACAGGTGTGACACCGACAAACAGAATATCCCCAGCGTACAGCACGTCATGATCAGGCACCCAGACGAAGGCATCGCCATCGGTATGCCCGGGGCCAACTTCCGTCAATACAATATCAACGCCACGAACGGTGAGCGTTTTTTCTCCGCTGAAGGTTTCATTCGGAGGCGTGATGGTGACATCGCTGAAATCATAGGGGGCGAACATCCCCGACATGTAATGCCCAAACAGGCGTAAAGAACCCAGAGGCAGTCGTTTCAATACCCGGCCCGTGCCGGACAAAGCCCGCAGCGAACCCGGTGAGTAGTGATGCATGCTGCCTGCACACTTTTCAGACGCAATGATGGGTTTGGCAGCAAAGATCTGATTGCCCCAGCAGTGATCACCATCGCCATGGGTATTGATTACGTATTCGACTGGTGAAGAAGTCAGGATAGGTTGCAGATAGTCCAGCATGGTTCTGGTCAGTGTAATGTCCCAGCAGGTATCAATCAGAACGGATTCACCGCCACAGTCAATCAGACCGATATTGGTTTCGCCCCATGATCCATTAGGTACCATCCAGGCATAGCAGGGTTTGCGAAGTTGGTAGAGACCTTCGCGGAACAGGGGTACCTCCCCGAAACGGGTCCGCGCAGGTGCCGGGTCAGGTCCATGCAGCCAACGGCATTGGGGGTCGGTCATTATGTCCAACGGGGTCTCCCTCCTGGGCTACGGCCACACAGTGGCTGGATATGAAACTGGCTGGAACAAGTGTTCCGGATTGTAATAACAACACGGAACAGATGTTCCAATACTACAATTCAGGCCAGCGCCAGGAAGTTATGAACCTCAGTGAACGCATGTCCCGTCAGCGACAGCAGATACTTGATCAGGCTGAATCACTGTTTGCCTCCTATGGCTATCATGCGGTGAGTGTCCGCGACATCACCAAAGAAGCGGGTGTCAGGGTCGCGGCGATCAACGATCAGTTTGGCGGTAAAGAAAATCTGTTTTATGAGGTGATCCGCCGACGCGCAACGTTGATCAACGATATGCGTGACCAGGCAATAGCGGAACTGGATGACACCTTGCCGAGACAACAACAGCTTCACGCTCTGATTGCGGGTTCTTTTGAACCCCTGCTGGTCAAAAGTGGGGAAGGTGAGGGCTGGCGTAATTACCTCCGCCTGGTGTCACAGATGATCGGGTCGCGTTCCCCCATACTGCTGACGGTTGTCGAATTTTATAACCCTATTGCAGCTGTGTATCTGCAGAGGGTTGATGCCTTATACCCCGAGCTAGAATTCGAGCGGATTCTGCGCCACTGGCAGTACATACTTGCCACCTATTTCAGTGTATTTGCGGACAACTTCCGGGTGAACTCGCTGAGCGGCGGTAAGGTAAAAAGCTCCGATTTTGAGGCTGCTTTTGCCGAGGCCACTGCTTTTATTCATGCTGGCCTGGGTAGCCTGTTCACTGAATGAGATGCAGGCAACAGATTGCGCGTTTTACCCATTTTCCCGTAAACCTGGTGTGTTAGCATCAAACGGGAGAGTAAAGACCACAACTCCGGAGAACGGACATCCATGAAAAAAATTCTGCTCCTGGCCCTGGCCTGCACATCGGCGACGGCTGCAGCTGAATCTGCGTTTGATTACAGCAACGTCGACATCAGTTATGAACGTCTTACGATCGAAGATGACGAGTTCAACACCAACCTGCATCGTCATGGAATCTACATTCGCGGCGACGGCGAACTTGAAAACCAGGTCGTCCTGAAAGCGACCGGATCATTGCGCGGTATCAATCAGAATGTTGAAATCGCGGGTGACGAATACGAAGTGCAGCAGACGGATCTGGTCGCAGGCCTTGAGGTGATGCGCTACTTCGTTGCGAAAGAAGGACTCGATTTCACGCTCGGTGCGGGCATTGGTCACATTCAGTCTGAGACTTCTGTGAAACTCGAGCAGGACTCAACGTCAATCGATCACCAGTTTACACCCGTGTCACTGAACCTGGGCTCGCGTATCTACCTGGACACTTCAGGTCGTATGGAGATTGAGCCTTTCTATACATTGACCTACGTGGATGAAGATACCAGTTCTGTCGTGGGTGCCAATTTTTTTGCCGAAGTCCTGAACGATGTGAATCTGTATGCCGGTTACGCCCTGCATGTGGATGATGATGCCCATAGCGTCACTTTTGGCGTACGCTTCGACTGATCAGCCTTTCTGGCCCGGAATTCTTCCGGGCCGACCTTCTTATTCTTCTTTTTTGAATCCTTTTTCTGAGTTGATTTCTCTTTTTCAGTGAATCACTAAAAAGGACTCTTATCTGATGAAAAAAATACTTGTTGCCACACTCTTCGGTGGTCTGACGTTCAGTGCTTTCGGCGAAAGCAGTTTTAATTACGACAGCGTTAGTCTTCGCTATG
>JBPEXS010000435.1:0-2617 GCA_052031325.1 Thalassolituus sp.
TGATTGCTGCTTTTATGCCCGTGATGTGGGTGGGTGTGGCGAAATTCAGCGGTGGCCGTTTCGGCCCGAAAGACAACCTGAATCCGCGTGAATATCTGGAAAAACTCGACGGCTGGCGCAAACGCGCTTACTGGGCGCAGAACAACGCCTTTGAAGCGTTCCCGCCCTATGCAGCAGCAGTGATTATTGCCCACCTGCAGGCCGTGCCTCAGGCCACGCTGGATACCCTGGCGATGGCGTTTATTGCGCTGCGCTTCCTGCACGGTGTCTGCTATCTGGCCAACTGGGGTCTGCCACGCACTGCGGTCTGGACCGGCGCCACGGGTATTGTGATTGCACTGTTTGTGCTGAGTGCAGGCTGAGGCTTTGCTATCATCGCTGCTTTGATAATCTGAAGTGATCTCATGCAGCGAACACGAACCAAAATCTGTGGGATTACCCGCCCCGAAGACGCTAAAGCCGCTGTCGAGGCCGGTGCTGATGCCATCGGTCTGGTGTTTTATCCACCCAGCCCGCGGGCAGTGACAGCAGAGCAGGCCGCTGTTGCGGTGGCGGACGTTCCAGCGTTTGTATCGGTTACGGCACTCTTTGTAAATCCGACGGTCGAAGAGGTGCAACATGTTCTTGATAGCGTTAGAATCGACTTGATTCAATTCCATGGTGATGAAGATGACGACTTCTGTCGACAGTTCAAACGCCCCTACATCAAAGCCCTCCGTGTCCGGCAAGCGTCGGATGTGGTGGCGTCGTGCGTGCGCTTCCCAGACGCACTGGCAATTCTCCTAGACAGCTACAAACCCGGTGTGCCCGGTGGAACCGGCGAGACCTTTGACTGGTCGCTGGTGCCGGACACACTCTCCAAGCCGATTATCCTTGCCGGTGGCCTCGACCCCGATAACGTTGCGACTGCGATTGAGCAGGTCCGACCGTTTGCCGTTGATATCAGCGGTGGCGTCGAAGCCAGCAAAGGCATCAAGGATCACGGCAAGATCAAAGCATTTATGAATGAGGTGTACCGTGTCGATCAACACACCAGAACAGAACACAACTGATTTCAGCATTGAGCAGCCGGATGCCCGTGGGCATTTTGGTATTTTCGGCGGCCGTTTCGTTTCCGAAACTCTGACAGCCGCGCTGGATGAGCTGCAGGAAACCTACGACAAGCTGCGTAACGACCCGGAATTCCAGGCCGAGTTCGATAAAGAACTGGCGCACTATGTCGGGCGTCCATCGCCACTGTATTTCGCCGAGCGCCTGACGGAAATCTGCGGCGGTGCAAAAATTTATCTGAAGCGCGAAGACCTGAATCACACGGGTGCGCACAAGGTGAACAACACCATTGGCCAGGCCTTGTTAGCCAAGTTTATGGGCAAAAAGAAAGTGATTGCCGAGACTGGTGCAGGTCAGCACGGTGTTGCATCGGCAACCGTTGCCGCGAAGTTTGGTCTTGAGTGCAAGGTATTCATGGGCTCTACCGACGTTGAGCGTCAGAAGCTGAATGTGTACCGCATGAAACTGCTGGGTGCCGAAGTAGAGTCTGTAACCTCAGGCACTAAGACCCTGAAAGACGCCATGAATGAAGCCATGCGTCACTGGGTGACCCATGTGGATGATACCTTCTACATCATTGGCACGGCGGCGGGTCCGCATCCATACCCGATGCTGGTGCGCGACTTCCAGAGCATCATTGGTCGTGAAACGCAGCGTCAGTGCGATGAACAGCTTGGCCGTCAGCCAGATGCCGTCGTCGCCTGTGTGGGTGGTGGCTCGAACGCTATTGGTATGTTCTACCCATATATCAAATATCCGGAAGTCGCCATGTACGGTGTTGAAGCCGGTGGCCTGGGGCTGGATGGTGACGATCACGCCGCACCACTGAGCAAAGGTAAGCCGGGCGTTCTGCACGGTAACCGTACCTATCTGATGGAAGATGAGAACGGCCAGATCATGGGTACGCACTCGATCTCTGCCGGTCTGGATTACCCGGGTGTTGGCCCTGAGCACAGCTGGTTGAAAGACGTGGGTCGAGCCAACTATGTTGCCGCCACCGATGACGAAGCGCTGGATGCCTTCCACAAGCTGACCCGTCTTGAAGGCATTATGCCGGCGCTGGAAAGCTCTCATGCGGTGGCCTATGCGATGAAGCTGGCGGCGACGATGGATAAGGACCAGGTGATTGTGGTGAACCTCTCGGGCCGTGGTGACAAAGACATCCATACGATTGCCCAGCTTGACGGCGTCACCGCCTGATAGCTACTGCGCTTGAAATAACGGTGTTGTGGCGCTTCTGCGAAATGCTCATGTAGGTTAACTACACTCCGCTTTCTCGAAGCACCACGCCTTGTTCTTTCTGCGCTCGTAACGCTCTCAGGATTTGCATGAAAAGTTTCGGAGTGCGACGGCTTTACCGCGAAGCACTATGAATGATTGGCTTTCAGAAAATGAAAATTCCGCTGTGCGACGGCCCATGCCGCGAAGGCTTTATCAATTTAAATGATCGTCATTACCCGGCTTGACCGGGTAATCCATACGATTTGAACAGAATTCAGGTAAACGAACATGACCCGTATCAGTCAGACATTTGCCGCCCTGAAAGAGCAGGGCAAACAGGCGCTGA
>JBPEXS010000436.1:0-5335 GCA_052031325.1 Thalassolituus sp.
ATGGCATGCCAGCTGATACGCCGATTGCTCTGGTTGAGAAAGGGACGCTGCCAGATCAGCAGGTACATACTGGTACGCTTGCGACTATGCCAGGGTATGTTGATGGGCGTGAGATTCATGCTCCGACACTGACCATCGTTGGCTCTGTCGTATCCTTACACGAACGATTAAGCTGGCGCTGATAAGCCCACTGTGGGCTTATCAGATTGCTGGATGCTGGTCAGTCGAGAAGATCCTGATCGCGGCCTGACCAGGCCTCTGTGCATGTTTCGATGGCTTTGTTGATATCAGCGTCGCGGCGGATGGCGCACAGCGCCAGGGCTGCAGTATGGATGACAGCATCGTTACCGTATGCGCAGTCACTTTTACCTTGCCAGAGCGCTTTTAGTATTGATGGGTCCGGGCTGTCTGGCTTCTGATCGTAATGGCTGGCCTTATTAAGAATCTCCATGACGCCTGATTCGTTGCCGAACTGATAACCGGCGACACAGCGTCGCTCCGGGTTAACTTCAAACTCTCCGCCTTCTCCTTTGATAACGACTGCATCGTCCTGATTCAGGTCTGCCGCCCCCAGGTGGATGTTCTTGTAGGCCGGGTGAAAGATTCCCTGAACCGTTGCAACACCTTCAGGTGCCAGCGTTTTGAGAATGGTGTTGATGGGTGAGCGTACCCCGAGAATGGACTTCAGCCCCAGCCACTGCTGCAGACTCGGATGAATTTCAGAGCAGGGCAGGTAGGCTATAGGCGAAGAGTTCTCAGCCAATCCGCTACGTGTGACTGAGGGCAGTCCAAGGGCATCAAACACTTCATGGGCATATACCCGACCCTCGGTATGGGCCAGGGTGCCATGAACCAGTATCCGGTAGCCCATTTGGGTCAGCAGCAAGGCCGATAGTACCCACCACATAGGCTGGCGGCGTTTACCGGCATAGCTCGACCAGATCAGATCAAACTGGCCTGCACCTTCTGGCCAGTGATGGTTAATGGCCCGGGCAAAACCCGCAATCTCATCCGGAGTCTCTTCAAGCACGCGTAATAACATAAGCACCGCGCCCAATTGTTCAGGTTCATAGTCTCCGGACAGGAACTGAGTCATGGTGAACTCGGCTTCTTCTGTGGTCATGTTGCGGCTGGCGTTTTTACCGCGTGCCAGAATGCGCACGTAATCGGCGAGAGGGTGCTTGTTCACAGACAGTTCTCCGGCCGGGGCAGGCCGGCGATTTTGGCAGCCAGTTTGGCCGGGCTGCCGGGAAACAGGGTCATCAGATAGATGCTGGTGCTTTTTTCGGGTCCGAGGCTGGCTTTCAGGTAGCGGGTCAGGGGGCGCATAGCCGGTGACAGATCGAATTCCGCATAGAAGTCTCTCAGGGCGTTCAGCACTTCCCAGTGGGCTTCGGTCAGTGTGATCCCTTCGGTCGCAGCGAGTTCTTCGGCGGTGGCTGGCGACCAGTCTTCCAGACTCAGCAGGAAACCATCCTTGTCCGTTGCAGCACTGTTATTGGTCATGGCCAGGTGACCTGTTGGTCATAGCTCAGAACCAGATCCGGCCATGCTTCATCGTTCAGGACTCTGATGTGGCCCTCAGTGATGCCTGAGGTGCGGTCTGTGCTGAGTGCTGCGCTGATTTCTGCACTGAGGCCTCGTGCTTCAAGGTCTGTACCCAGAACGTAGACGTTTATACCAGTGATCTTGCTGATCAGATAACAAGCGTCTCCAGCCAGAAGGATGGCGTCATCCTGCCTGAGCTGTGGGAGTAATGATTGCAGGGGTTCAGTCGATGCTGTCATCAACATATGCAGAGTCGTCATGCTCAGAAACTCACCGTCTGGCGACCATGAAACCAGTCATGATCAGCAGGAAGTAGGGTTGCCTGAACGATCTCTATGCCGCAAAAGCGGTCATCGGTCAGGTAGCCTAATTCATCTATACCGTACATTGGCAGGGCGCTGAGCAGTTTGGCTGGGTTTTTACCATCAGGTTTTCGTGATGACTGACCCTGTACCAGCCATCCCAATCCTGCGCCACTGAACAGCAGGCGAACATCCAGGTCAAATGCAGCCATGGCTAGGGCATATTCCAGCGCTTCGCAGTCTGGAGTCGGGGCACTGGTGATATGAATTAACAAAGGCTTGCTCATCAGAATTGAACCGTCCGGTCAGAATCCAGATTGGCTTCAGCCATCTCTCCGAGACCGGCAAGCCGGAAGCTCGGGTGCAGGCTGGCGTCGCTCAGATTGTAGCGGGACATTTCAGCCTCGTCGGCCAGGCCGCGGCGCAGGCTATTCGCTATGCAACAGATCAATGGTGTGTGGGACTCTTTGCTGAACAGGGACCACTGGTCGGCCAGGCTGAGCTGACCCTGTGGCGCCTGCTGGTTGCGGTTGGCTGCATACACGGCATCGCCGTAAAAGAAAACT
Organism: Thalassolituus sp.; assembly: GCA_052031325.1. Taxonomy (GTDB): domain Bacteria; phylum Pseudomonadota; class Gammaproteobacteria; order Pseudomonadales; family Oceanobacteraceae; genus Thalassolituus. The sequence goes on from JBPEXS010000436.1 coordinate 2,417, forward strand.
CTCAGCACCTTATGATTTCTGGTTGCTTCGCGTGCGAAACGAAGGGCCAGCTGATGACGATCGCTGGTAAATGGTGAGCTGCTGATCAGCAATGTGAGATTGGCCATAAGGGAGTTTCTCCGGTTGCGGAGAATTTTAATGCCAGTGTCACCTCATTGAAACCAGTAGTCAGGCTTTAAACCTGGGATTGTACAGAAAACAGCCTAGTCGTTTGATTTTACGAAAAAAAGTTGACGGGTGAATTTTACTCGCTATTATAAGCGCCTTCCGGAGGGATGGCTGAGCGGTTGAAAGCACCGGTCTTGAAAACCGGCATACGTTAATAGCGTATCTAGGGTTCAAATCCCTATCCCTCCGCCAAATTCCAAAGGCCAGTGTGAACTGGCCTTTTTTATGCCTGTTTGGAAAGCTGGCCTCTTTCCCCGCTCTGTAATTGCAGCTACAGTAACCCAGAATAAGTATTTTTCGTTCAGATGAGCTGAACAGCTACAACAGTGAGGTTGTTTTGTGATCCGTGTGTTGGTGGTGGATGACCACGAGCTTGTACGCTCGGGCATCAGTCGTCTGCTTGAAGATACAGGGATGATCGAAGTGGTCGGCAAGGCCGGGTCCGGCGAGGATGCCGTTCGCATGGCCAGGGAAATCGAACCGGACATCATCCTTATGGATATCCACATGCCGGGCATCGGTGGCATGGCGGCTACCCGTAAAATTCTGCACAACCAGCCCGATGCTCAGATTATTGCTGTGACCGTATCGGACGATAACCCCTATGCGATACGACTTCTTAAAATGGGTGCTTCCGGCTATATCACTAAAGGTGCAGACGCCGATGAGATGCTGCGGGCCATCATTAAAGTGAAGTCCGGGCAGAAGTACATCAGTCCGGAAATTGCCCAGCGTATGGCGCTGCGACCGTTCGAGTCTGATGCCGAGTCTCCGTTCGAGGCGCTCTCAGAGAGAGAGCTGCAGATTGCACTGATGATTGTGAATTGTCAGAAAGTGCAGCAGATTGGCGAGGCGCTGTTCCTGAGCCCTAAGACAGTCAACAGTTACCGCTACCGTATTTTCGATAAGCTCAATATCAGCAGCGATGTCGAACTGACTCACATGGCGCTCCGCCACGGTCTGATCAACCCCAACGAAGGAAGCTGATGTCTGATTTTGACATTCAGAGCTTCCTGAAATCTCTGACCCGGCGGCCCGGTGTGTACCGCATGTACGACGCTCAGGATGGTCTGCTGTATGTTGGTAAGGCCAAAAACCTGAAAAACCGGGTTTCCAGCTATTTCCGGGCACGGGGGCTGAATGCCAAGACTGTCGCTCTCGTGTCACGTATTCATCATATTGATGTGACGGTGACGGCAAGTGAGGCTGAAGCGCTGATCCTTGAGCAGACGCTGATTAAGAAACACCGCCCGCCGTACAATATCCTTCTGAAAGACGACAAGTCATACCCTTATGTGCACCTGAGTGATCATGAGTTTCCCTTGTTGGCGTACCGTCGTGGTAAGCGTCGCAGGAGTGGTCGTTATTTTGGCCCGTACCCCAACTCAGCAGCAGTGCGTGAAACCCTGAATCATCTGCAGCGTTTGTTCAGGCTCAGGAATTGCGAAGACAGCTATTTCAATCATCGCAGCAGACCCTGCCTGCAATATGAAATTCAGCGTTGCTCAGCCCCCTGTGTCGGGTATATCTCGCCAGAGGACTATCAGCGGGATATTGTCCGCTCGGAGAAGTTTCTGGAAGGTAAGTCCACTGAACTGATCCGCGAGCTTCAGGATGCTATGCAGCAGGCGTCACTCTCGCTTGAGTTTGAGGTGGCGGCGGAGTTGAGGGATCGTATTGAGTTTCTGCGCCAGATTCAGGAGCAGCAGAGGGTAGAGAGTGGCGATAATAATGCCGATGCCTGGGTTCTTTTGAATGATCAGGCGACCCTGTGTGTTCAGCGGCTTACCTTCCGCCAGGGGCGATTGACCAATTCTCAGAGTTTCTTTCCTGGGAACCCTGCAGGTGATGAAGATGATGAGTTGCTGGTCGGATTTCTGGAACAGTTTTACCTCAATGATCACAGTGGCGATGGTGTGCCTGATCTTTTAGTCGCGGATTTCGAAACGGAACTCACGGCTCCTTTGCTGGCTGTTATGCAGGAGCGGGGGGTGAGGATCCGGCACCAGAGAGGGTTGCGGGGCGATGGCCGTCAGTGGCTGGCGATGGCCGCTGAAAATGCCCGCGCGGCGATTCAGAACCGATTGTCTGGTCTGCAGGCTGCGGCAGGTAAGCTGGATAAGGTGGCTGAGTTGTTGAGACTTGGCAGTACACCTGGTCGTATTGAGTGCTTTGATATCAGTCATTCACAGGGTGAGGCTACCTATGCTTCCTGTGTTGTGTATTCACCGTCCGGGCTGGATAAATCCCGCTACCGACGCTTTTCGATAAAAGGTGTTGCTGCGGGTGATGATTACGCTGCACTGGAAGACGCCGTTCGCCGCCATCTGACTCGTTTGATTGAGCAGCAGGATTTGCCAGGGCTGCTGCTGATCGACGGTGGCAAGGGGCAGGTGAGCAGAATCCGTCAGGTTCTGGAAGAGCTTAGCGTGAAAACCGTTACGCTGATCGGGATTTCCAAAGGAACCACGCGAAAAAGCGGGTGGGAGTACCTCTGGTACGCGGATGACAAGACACCTCTGATTCCGGACGCCCACCATGAGGGGTTCCGTCTGCTGCAGCACGTGCGGGATGAGGCACATCGTTTCGCCATTACCGGCCATCGGAAACAGCGCGCTAAAAAACGTGCCGAGTCTGAACTGGAGACTTTGCCGGGTGTCGGGCCAAAAAGGCGTCGCGAGCTTTTGCTTCATTTTGGTAGTCTGCGTAATATGCGCGGGGCTCCTCGCGAGGAGTTCGAAAAAGTGCCGG